>CACXHG010000060.1 GCA_902767355.1 uncultured Bacteroidia bacterium | reverse complement strand
CTTGATATGGGCGTCATCGCGGGCATTGCCCTGCAGCATATACACGCCCACGTTGATGCGGCTGCGGTCCATACGCGCATGCTTGGTAGCAAAACCTTCCCCGCCCTGTCCCATAGCCGGCAGCAGCGCCAAAACTGTCAGAATACTAACTGCAATAAGTGTCTTTTTCATCTGTTATCTTTTTGTTGCTGCCGCAAATATAGCAATTGGATTCATTTCTCGCCTTCCAAGATTTCCACCATCTGCCTCGGTGTCACTACACGAGGTTCGTTAGGGAAATGTTTGCCGTTTCCAGTTATCAGAAACGCATCGCCTCGGCTCTGCATAACCTCATAAAACTTTCTGTCTGATTCGTCTGGAAATGACTCGGCTACTAACGAAACTTGTATTGCCTCGAATCCGACTCTGCTCAACACCGATATAGCTCCCTCGATATCCGTTCGGTCCAGGCTGAACTTGGCCCTTTGCAATACAGAGCGATATTCGTCCAATATCTCTTTGTTATAAATTGGTATAATTCTGCCGTCAAACGCGTATTTAAGCACCTTTAGCGGGTATGAATCGTTGTCTTTTGCAATTAGCGCAGATACTAAGACGTTGGTATCAATTACCGCGTACACTTGATTTTTCATCTCTCGCCTCTTTTATCAACTTATTAATATCATCAAGTGTCATATCTGCGACATTCGCATTCTTGGCAGACTCCCGCATCCGCTGGAAAGCCTCCCATCCACGTATGCGCGCTTCAGCATCAGATTCAGCCTTAATTTCGAAAGGTATTTTCCTTTCGCGCACCACGGCTTTCATAAAAAGGTTTAGTGCCGCACTGTTGCTCAGTCCGAACATATCACACAGCAGGTCAAAACTAGACTTCAACTGATCATCTACACGTACTGTAATTGTAGCCATTTTGATCTATTTTTAATCACATTGTACTGCAAATGTAAAAACATCTTAGCACATTTGCAAACAACGGCGCGAAAGATTCCCGGCTTCGTTGTCCATCCTGTGGCACCTGGCTTTCAGCCTTTGCCCTAGAACTCCTTGTTCTGCTTGAGCTTTTCGGTGAAGAGGTCGATCTGGTGCAGGCGGGAGGGGATATTGATGGTCTGCGGGCATTTGGGAATGCAGTCGCCGCAGCCGATGCAGTGGCTGGCCTGGTGCAGGGGGTTCACGCTGCGGTCCATTCCCACCAGGAATGCGCGGCGCAGCTTGCGGTAGTTCTTGTCGCCCGAAGACATGGGCATAAGGTCCTCGCGTATGCACTTGTTGTAGTGCATGAAGATGCCGGGGATGTCTATGCCGTATTTGCAGGGCATGCAGTAGTTGCAGGCGGTGCACTCTATCAGCGGGAACTCCGTCATTTCTATGGCGATGCGCTCCAGGAATTCCAACTCCTCCTGCGTGCAGGGGACAAAAATGCTGTAGGTGGCGATGTTGTCCTGCAGGTGCTCCATATAAGTCATACCGCTCAGCACGCTCAGTATCTTGGGTTGGCTGCCGGCATAGCGGAAGGCCCAGCTGGCGATGCTGGCCTGAGGGTTGCGGGCAAGCATCTTGGCAGACACGCTCTCCGGCACATTGGCCAGCGCTCCCCCGCGCAGCGGCTCCATCACGGTCATGGGGATATCGCGGCTGGCGAGCTCTTCATACAGATACGACGAGTTTACATTGCGGCCGCTGGCGTGATTCCAGTCAAGGTAGTTGTGCTGGATCTGGGCAAAGTCCCAGTGGTATTTTTCGTGGAGCGAGACCACATAGTCAAAGACTTCTTTCTTGCCGTGGAAACTCCAGCCCAGATTGCGGATGCGGCCCTCCTCGCGCTCTTTAAGCAGGAACTCCAGCAGGCCATTGTCCAGAAAGCGTTCGTTGAAGGATTCTATGCTGCTACCTACAGCGTGCAGCAGGTAATAGTCTATATAGTCGGTCTTGAGCTGCTCCCGGGAGTTGAGATACATCTTGTGGGCAAAATCAAAGGAGCTGTCGCCCCAGGCGTTTGACATCTTGGTGGCGATGAAATATCTGTCGCGACTGTGGCGGCTCAGGCACTGGCCCATAATCCCTTCGCTCTTGCCTCCGGTATATACCGGCGCGGTGTCGAAATAGTTCACGCCGTGCTCCAGGGCATAGTCTATCAGGCGCATCTGGGCGTCCATATCCACTTCCGCCCCGCGCACACCTCCAACGGTGGGCATGCGCATACAGCCGTAGCCCAGCAGCGAAACGCGGTCGCCGGTAGAGGATGTGCGCATTTCCATCTGCCCGGCAGCGTCCTTGCTGTCCCCACCGGCTGCCGTGGCGAGTTGGGCGCCGGCTGCTGCAGCGCCTGCCAGGCCGAGGGCCTTCAAGAAAGATCTTCTGTCTATATTACTCATTGCGATATCCTCCTTAAATTACTTTGTGAACTTCGTGGCCCTCAACCTGAATGGCACTCACGGGCCTCGTCGGGCAGACGCTCTGGCACGCCCCGCAGCCGATACATTTTTCGCGGTCTATGGCGGGCACGTGCACTGTCTTGCCCTCCGCACTCTGATCCTCTACCATGGTTATGGCGCCGGTCGGGCAGTGGCGGGCGCAATTGCCACAGCTGTCACCCTCGACCATGGGCACGCACAGCCAATGGTACCATACCGCGTGGCCTATCTGCGTAGAGGCTTTCTCTTCCAGGCTGATGGGCCGGATGGCGCCGGTGGGGCACACGCTGCTGCAACGATTGCACTCGGGGCGGCAGTAGTTCTCGTTGTAGCGCATCTCTGGCTGCATGAAATGCTCCAGGGACGCAGACGGCACAAGGATGTTGCCGGGACAGGCCTGCACGCACAACTGGCAGCCAATACACTTGTTTTCCAGATTCTTGTGGCTCTGCGAGCCGGGAGGCGTCAGGCGCACTTTCGGCGCCGGGTTGTTCTTGGGGGCAACCTGCTTAACCAGAGTGTTGTCCTGCGCTCGGGCCTTGGCGGCGGCCAGGGTTAATGCACCGGCGGTAGCGAGAAATGCACGGCGGGAAGCATCTGTGGCAGGAGATTCGGCGGCATTCTTCGCGGCCCAGACCGGCTTGTATTTAAGCGCGCCGTGGGTGCAGGTAGAGATACAATCCATACATGCCACGCAGCGGCTGCGGTCTATCTTATGACTGGAAATGTCTATGCAGGCGGCCTTGCAACTTTTCTCGCACAGCTTGCAGCCGGTGCACTTGGAGGTGTCAATCACCGGCCTGAAAAGGGAGAACTTGGATAAAAAGCCAAGCACGGTGCCCACCGGGCAGATGGTGTTGCAATATGTGCGGCCGTTTCTCCAGGCCAGGATAGCCAGCGCCACCAGCGTTACGGCGGCAACCACCACCACTGCGGTGGCCTTGCCCCAGACTTCGGTGGGATAGAAGGCGTAGCTGCCGGCGCGTTCTGCAACAGCCGCAAACAGATTGTTTACCAGCGCATAGAGCGGGGCGAAGAAGCTGGAGGCGATGCGGCCGTAAGCGCTGTAGGGCGCCAGAAGGGCTGTAACGGCGCTTATGCCGAACACTATGGAAGCCACCATAATCACCAGCATTGTCACCCTGAGCCAGGTCTTGGGACGGGAGTAGCTGTACTTGAAGCGGTTTTTCTTTTTGCCGCGCTTGCCCGCCCAGGCGATGATGTCCTGCATCACGCCCAAAGGGCAGATGACAGAGCAATAGACACGGCCGAAAATGAGCGTGAGCAGCAGCAGGGCCGCTATCACCACAATGTTGGCAGAAAGTATGGCCGGCAGCAGCTGTATCTTTGCCAGCCAGCCCAGAAGGGCGTGCGTAGCGCCTGTAAAATCTAAAAAAAGCAGCGTTATGCCAGTGAAGCACAGCGCTGCCAGTATTATTCTTATAATGCGTAACATAGACGCGAATATATTAAAAAATCCTGAAAGTCGCCCCACCCATCAGCCAAAGCCCGGGCTGGGGGATGTCGCCGAAGTCGAAATATCTGCGGCCGAGGAGGTTGTTGGCCCTGAGATAGAAGTTGAACTTCTCGCGCAGCAGGTACGACAGCTTGGCGTCCAGCACGTGGTAGGGCTTTATGAGCTCGGAGTCTGTGGCGCGGTCTATATAGCGCCAGGAAAGATTGGCCGTAAGGCCCTTGGCGATGGCAAAGTCGGCCTGGGCGATGAGTTTGTGGCGTATGTATTCCATCGAATACATGGAGCGCCAGCCGGCATCTTCTTTTTTGCTCTGGGAGATATGGCTGTAGCCGAGGCTGACATCCTGCAGGAAGAAATCTTTGCGCACCAGCAGCTGCGCGGGCGACACGTGCAGGGTCAGCTCCTGCCCGAAGGTGTTCAGGCGGGTGTGGTTCACGCTTGTCCAGGGAGCATCGTCGGCGGCGCCCTTTTCCTTGATCCAGTCAATCATGTCGAAGCCCTTGTTGTAGTAAACGGCGGCGATGGCGCGTATGCCACGGGCGGAGTATTTCACGCCGCCTTCTATCGCGTGCAGCTTCTCTGCCTTCAGATTGGGATCGGCGAGGTGGCCGCCCACTGAGTAGTAGAGCTCCGTGAAGGTGGGCATGCGGTACGATGTGTTCCACGAGCCGTAGAGTCTCATCGCCTCGCCTATCCGGAGGCTGACATCCGCCCCGGGGAAGAACTTCACGCCCTCCTTGTTGCCCGTGTTATAAACTGCAGTGACGCCTGCCGAAGCGCTCAGCGGGCCGAATATCACATTGTGCTCCAGAAAAACATTATAGGCGGTGCGGCCCAACCCACATACATATACGCCGCTTGGATCTTCCAGCTTTTCGCCCAGGTTGGTGCTGCGGATGGCCTCGTGGCGGGCTTCGGCGCCAAAAGCGGTGCGGCCCAACTTCCAGTCGGTGTGGAAGTTCAGGTTTGCCCCGAAAACATTGGTCTTGTGGTAATTGAAAGGGTATTTGTCAGGCGCGCCGCGGAACAGTTCGAAACGGTCTTCGCCGTGGTTCCAGTAGATTGCCGGAGTGAAGTGCAGCCTGCCCTTGCCTTCGCTCTTGATGGCGGCGAAAGTCTTGAAGGTGTGCTCGAACTGGTCGTCGAAGCGAGAAGAGTAGAAGGTGCTGGAGCCGAAATCCTTGTTGCTCAGGCCGGCCTGCCACTGAAGGTCGCGGCTGCCAAAGTCGTGCTGGCCCTGATAGAAAGCCTTGAAAGAGGCGAAGTCGCTGTTAAGGCCGCCTTCGCTGTTGCGGTTGAAGCCGTCGCTGCGGCTGTAGCCGGCCGAGAGGGTGTTGCTGCCCTTTTTGCCGCCGAGGGCTGCGGACAGGTTCACATTGGCATAGCCGAATGAGCCGCCCTCGATATTGGCCGCTGCAGAAGTGTCGCTGTTTTTCCTGGTCACTATGTTGATGGCCCCCACCAGCGAAGATGTGCCATAGACGCGGGCCGCAGGGCCTTCCAGCACCTCAATGTGGTCTATGTCGGTCAGGTTCACCGGGAAATCCACGCTGTTGTGACCGGTCTGGGGGTCGGTGATGTTGATGCCGTTCAGTAGCACCGCAATCTGGTTGTAGGTGCCGCCGCGCATGCTTATGTCGGTCTGCATGCCCATTGCGCCGCGCTGGCGCACATCCACGCCCAGGGCATACTTGAGCAGGTCGTTGACATTCTCTGCAGGCGACGAGGCTATTGCCACGCTGTCCATCAGGGTCACTATGCGGGCGCTCTGGTGCAGGGCAATCGGCACCCTGGCCGCCGTTACCGACACGCTGTCTATGGTATATGTCTCCTGTGCAGACACTTTTGGATTGATAGCCGCCAGTGTCAGAGCGATATATGTAAAAAACGCCTTCCTGTTCATCTCTGTGCTTGATTTAGGGGTTGCAAAGGTATGCAAAAAACTCCTATTTGCACAGCATAATGTCCAGGATGAGGCGGTCGGTGGATTTCATGCCGACGCTGCCGATGGTGCCGAGGTTGCGTATGGTTTTCTCCACATCGTCGTCTATGATGCCGTCGGTAGAGGGGATGCAGGTGCCGCGCAGCGCGAGCACTGCCGACTGAACGGCGCAGGACACGCCGGAGGCCACTTTCATGGCGCAACCCACCTTGGCCCCGTCGCAGACCATACCCGTGATATTGCCCGCCATGTTTTTGATGGCGGCCGAAACGGCGTCCACTCCCCCGCCCTGCAGATAAACTATGCCGCAGGCGCTGCCGGTGGAGGCCACCACGCAGCCGCACAGGGCGGACAGCCGGCCGAGATAGGTCTTGATGTGGATGGCGACCAGATTGCTGAGCATCAGCGCCCGGGCAAGGCGCTCGTCGTCCACCCCGTATTTAAGAGCATAGGCGATGACCGGCATGCTGACGGTTATACCCTGGTTGCCGCTGCCGCTGTTGGACATGGCCGGAAGCGTGCAGCCGGCCATCCTGGCATCGGACGCCGCTGCGGTGAGCCCCATCGCGTAGCTCATGAAATCGTCGCCGAAAACCTCTTTCTGATTCTCCCGTATGGCCTTGCCCACGCGCAGGCCCCAGTCGCCGCTGAGACCCTCCTTTGCAAGGGCAAGATTGAGGGTGCGGTCTTCAAGGATGAAAGCTATATCCTCATAGGGCAAAGTGGTGGCAAACTCATATATCTCTTTGACAGTGAGGCCCAAATCCCTGCTGCCGCCCTCTTGCGACACGGCGCCCGACTCGGAACTCATCAGAATCTTGTCGGCGAAACTGGTCTCCACGAAATTGTCGTGACTGTCTTCTATGATCGCGCAGGCGTGGGGATCGACCTCGGCGCTGGCACTCAGGCCGCCGGCAAAAGAGAGCGTCGCCTTAACATACAGCAGATGGTCGGTATCGGCCACAGAGACCTTGACGCAGCCGGCGCAGACAAGTTGCTTGGCCCGCGCCACAGCCGCATCGGTCAGCGAACTGAGCACTTCCAGGCCCAAGGAGGCATCGCCGCAAACCGCGCCGAGCGCAGCCGCCACCGGAATGCCGACCATCCCGGTACCGGGGATGCCCACGCCCATGGCGTTCTTGAGAATGTTGGCGCTGACCTCCACGTCAATCTTGAAATCCGTGGTCATCCGCCATCCCTGGCAGCAGGGGCAGTTTTCCGATATGATTTCGGCAGCCTTGGCCACGGCCAGAGCCACGGCTATTGGCTCGGTGCAACCCAGCGCCGGTTTGACTTCCCGGTGCACCAAATCCAAGATTTCTTTCTGACGCTGTGTCATGACAAACTGTTTTATAACGTCTTAATACATGTGTATGCTGGCTCCTTGGGCCGCAGGCAGATAATTGACTCCGTACCAGCACATCTGCAGCAGCAGGAAGGCGAACACGAGCGAGCAGAGCGCCCAGAATTTCTCTTTGGGATACAGCCGGCGTATGTGCAGGTAAAGCAGGTAGCCCAGGAATGTGGCCAGCGCCCAGGTCTCCTTGGGATCCCAGGCCCACCAGTCGCCCCAGGCCGCCTTGGCCCAGAGGGCGCCCATGGTCATACCCATGGTCACCAGACCCCAGCCAACGCGCGTAAGGATGTCCACAGTGCGCATATTGCGGTCGGGGATGTTGTCTCCCCCATGCTTTATCCAAAGGTAGATGGCATAGATAAGCGCCACGCCCACAATGGAATAAGCAGCCATATAAGCCACTATGTGCGGGGTAAACCACGGGCTGTGGAGCGCCGCCACACGGTGCTTGTTGAAGAAATTGGGGACTATGAAATTGAGGCTGATGAAAACCACATAAGCCGCCGCAAACACAATCAGGGCGATACGGCCCGCTTTGGCGCTGCGGCCCGTAGTCTGTGCAGCAGCTTCCCCCGCCGCCGGAGAGGTCTCACGGCGCCTGAACGGTGCGATAAACATCATCGCGATGCCGCCGAGCAGCAGGCCCCACAGGGCCACCGCCGATATCGGCCACCAGCGGTCTCGCTCTGCCTGCAGCACGCTCACGCTGTTGTCCTCGCCTTCAAAGCCGGACTGATAGATATACCAGCGGCCCTTCTTGATGGGATGGTTGACGCTCACGCTGTGGCGCTCCAGGCCGCCGCGCTGCATTACATCCACCTGGGAAACATAGTTCATCGGGGGGTAATCCTCCAGATGGCCTTCCCTCAAGACAAGGGCGAAGGGCATATCCTCGGCCATGACCGGGGTGTCCTTGACCGCCGTAAATCTGAAGCTGCGACGGTCTCCGCCGCCGAAAAAAGAGCAGATCATTATCACAAACAGGCACAGATGGCCCAGCAAAGATGGCAGCTTGCTCCATTTGAGGTGGGTAAACGACTCCATCGCCGCCAGACCGGTGGAGGTCATAAAATAGAACATGACCAGCACAAAGATCCAGCTGTGACGCATATCGCTGAAGCCAAGTGCGCCGACCAGACCGCCCCGGGCGGGATCCTGACGCGTCAGGCCGAATATGATGACCACCGCCAGGGCCGAAGCCATGGAACTTATGCAGACAGCCCTGTCCGTAAAGAAAGCGAATGCTCCCAGGCGGTCGCGCATTATAAAGAGTCCTATCAGAAGATAGACATACACGGCGGCCAGAATGGCGCCGGAGGGCATGGCCATAAGCCCGGCAGGAATGCTGCCGAGCAACAATTGCAAAACTGTGCCGGCCACAAGCAGACCGGCACAGATATATAGCGCTGTGCTCCCACGCACGGCTTTCATTTCAAAAAGATATTACGCCATATCCCACTGCTGACGGATCAGCTCCACAGCGGCGGGAACGGCTTGGGCGGGGTCACCGATATTGCCGCACTCAAGGCTGATGTACTTGTCGTAGCCCATCTCTTTGAGAGCGCGGAAACCATCGAGATAATTGTCTGCTTCACCGTCTTCGCCGGGGTTGCAGCGGTGCAGACGGCTCGCGATATGAATGTGCTGGAGGTATTTGGCGCCTGCAGACATCAGGGCGGCGTAGTCGCTGGTCTCTTCCTGCATGTGCCAGAAGTCACCCATGCATTTGACGCCGTCGCTCTTGGCATCGCGGCAGATGGCCGCAGCGGCGCTCACGAGTCTCAGATAGAAGCACTCGCGGCGGTTCAAGGGCTCCAGAATCACGGTAGTGCCATTTTTGACTGCGAACTCGCCCAGCTCGTGCAGCTGGTCGCAGAGGTAGTCGTAGGTAGCCTGGTCATTGGGCTTGCAGGGCTCCTGACCGGAAAAGGCGGGCACCATAATCACGCCGGTGGAGCCGATGGCTCCGGCTGCCTCTACTATGCGCCGCATAGAAGTGTCGAAAGCCTCTTTCTGCACCGGATCGTCGGCCAGTATGAAACCCTCGAAACCTGCGCAGATGGCGGATATCTTAAGATTCTTGCGACCCTCGATGGCTTTGGAAATCTGGTCGAACTCGTGCACCAGGTCCCAGCCGCCCGGCTCGAAACCGGTCACGCCCAGGGATTCGCAATAGTCCATCTGCTCGGCATAGCTCTCGCCCTGGCATTTGCCCCTCTGCAGGGAAACGTTCAGGCGGGCGCCTGTGTCGGCCTTCTTGGAGGTGGGGGCACAGGAGGCCAGCAGCGAAGGGGCGGCAGCCACGGCGGCCGCGCCCAGCAGGGATGTCCTGAAGAATTCTTTTCTGTTCATGGCTTACTGTTTGTTAGAAATGCCGGGAACTGCAATCACGGGATGCTGAACGGCTTCCAGAGAACCAAGTGCGAGTGCATCGGGCTCTGCGGGGAGATAGTTCATATCCATATTGAGCATCTCGTCCCAGAGGACGGTCTTGCCGGTGTAGGCAGCCTCGCGGCCCATCACGCCGGCCAGGGTAGAATAAGCGGTCTCGCTGGCCTGATCCAGGCCTTCGCCCTTGCGGATGTGGTTGACCAGGTCCACGTGCTCCAGCACGTAAGGGTCGTACTGTTTGTAAGCAGCCTCTTCTGCCTTGGGATCGTACTGCCAGAGGATGTTACCCTTATAGTCGCGGATAGTGTCGTCCTGGGAATTCCACCAGCCTTTGGTGCCGCGCACGGTCTCGCTCACATTGCTGGAGCAGCCATCTATCTGGCGGCACATGGAGTGCAGATGCACGCCATTTGCAAACTCAAAGTCGATGGAGAAATTGTCGTACTGGTCGCCGGTGACCCTGCGCTGGCGGGAACCGAAACCGGTGGCGGAAATGGGGTGAGCACCGCCCATCATCCACATGAACACGTCGATGTTGTGCACGTGCTGCTCCACGATATGGTCGCCGGAGAGAAACTTCCAGTTGACCCAGTCGCGGATAGCCCATTCCATATCGCTCCAGCCCTTCTCGCGCTCGCGGTACCAGAGCATGCCCTGGTTCCAATAGACGTTACCGCCGGTGATCTCGCCGATGAGCCCTTTCTGAATCTGCTCGAATCCAGCCACATAGTGGCGCTGGTGATGACGCTGGGTGCCGGTAACCACCGCCAGGTTCTTGGCCTTGGCCTGCTTGGCTGCGGCGATGACGTCGCGGCAACCCTTTGCATCCACTGCCACGGGTTTCTCCAGGAAAGCGTGCACGCCCTTGGACACGGCGTACTGGAACTGGAAGGGGCGGAATGCCGGAGGAGTGGTCAGTATCACTACATCCACACCGCTGTCTATCACTTTCTTATAAGCGTCAAAGCCCACGAACTGCTGGGCTCCGGACACATCGTAACCCCATTCGGTCAGGGAAGCGACGGCCTCGTCTATACGGTCCTGGAACACGTCGCCGAAAGCGGTGATCTTGACACCGTCGGCGGCGGTAAGCATATTCGCAGCCGCGCCGGTACCGCGCCCGCCGCAACCGATCAGACCGCACTTGAGTTCGCGGCCCGCATCTGCCTTGTCGTTCAGAACCGGGATGTAATATTCGCCGGGTTGACGCAGGGGAACCATTTTGGCGGAACTGTCGCCGCCGCAGGAAGACAGAATCGGAGTTGAAGCCACCAGGGCGCCGCCGCCCACCAGGGCAGCGCGTCCGAAAAAGTCACGTCTTGATATTTTGCTCATAATGAATCTGTATGTTTTATTGTTTGATATCGTCAGGTACTTCGCAGACCACGCGGAATCCTATGCCCTTGATGTCGGAATACCACCAGATGCTCTTGGGAATCTGGGGATCGGTGTGCAGCCATGCGTCGTGCTCGGTGTGGGCACGGGCGGCGCAGCGCACATCGGCCGCTTCAGACAGGTAGTAGCCGCCGCGCACCACATATTCGCTGCCGCTCTGAGGGCCTTTGGGATCCACGGCGCCGTCGGCCATCTGGCTGTATGCATCCTCGGCATACCAGTCGGAGCAATACTCCATCACGTTGCCCAGCATATTCTTAAGGCCGAAGGGATTGGCAGCCACTTCGGAGGGCAGCTTGGTGCGGTTGCGGCTGTTTAAGGCATACACCACGTTGCTGGCGATGACGGTGGTGTCGGCACTGCGCAGGAAACCATCCGTAAACTTCTTGGGGCTGCCCTCGAAGTAATAGGGGGTGCTGGTGCCGCCGCGGGCCGCATATTCCCACTCTGCCTCGGTGGGCAGGCGGTATTTGCGGCCGGTCTTGAGACTGAGCCACTGGCAGAAAGTCTCGGCACCGTAGTGGGTCATGGTCAGAGCCGGGCGGTCGCCCCTGCCCCAGCCCTGGTCGGGCGCGCCGTAGGGCGGAGTCGGGCCGCTCACGGCATCTATATCCTCGCGGGTATTGTTGGCATAGATCTTAGACGGAGGGGTGCGGCCCTCGGACTGGGTCTCCACGAAGAAAGCCCAGTACTGGGTCCAGGTGACCTCGACCTCGGCCATGAAGAAATCCGAAACCGTCACCGTGCGCACCGGGCCCTCGTCCGCCTTGTGGAAAGGCTCCTTCTCGGAAGATCCCATCTGGAAAGTGCCGCCGGGGATGGCCACCATGTTGATGGAGCACACCGTGCCGGGCACCGTCTCGGTAAAGTTCTCGAAAGCTGTCAGATGGGCGGCCTCCGTGTAGGGGTCGATATGGGGCATGACATCCTCATAATTGACCTGGGCCTGCCCGTGGGTATAGCCGGGCATGAAGTGGCCTGCATCCAGATGGCAGTTGATGCACTGCAGGTTATAGTCCTTCTCGTGCTCCTCGTAGTAGAGATGGCTCTTGACGCCGTCGTCGCTGATTCCCTCCGGATAGAGGTCGTGGTGGCACTGCTTGCAGGACTCGTTATAGACTATCCTGGAAGCATACTCCAGCTCGCGCTTGGCCTCCCAGTTGATTTTACTCTTATCTTTGAAAACATAGCTCAGAAGGTCCTTCGTGCCCATCTTGGCCTTGGCTATGAAGCGCTTCTCGGGAGGTCCCGGAGGAAGATGGCAGTCGGCGCAATCGACCTTGGTACCGCTGGGATTGTGGTAGTGATAGGAAAGCATGTAGGTAGAGTCGGCATAGGTATGCACGTGGCACGACATACAGCTGGTGTTTGTGGAGCTGCGGCCATACGCGGACCCGAGGCCCAGCATAAGGATGAAGCCCAAAACCAAACCGCCGAGGGCGAAGAGAACTAGTTTTTTCCTGCTTTCTGCCATTATGGAAATGGAATCAATCGCGCTAAGTTATGAAACTATATTCAAAAGGGCAAAAACGGGGGCGCTTAAATTTTGCCGGTGAAAACATATCGGCCGCTGCCGACGCTGTGATGCTCATAGCCCGAAGCAGTAGGCACAAACACATCTGCGGTCGTATTGAACGGGATTTCAATCTCCAGAGTGACGACATCGCCGTCTTTTTTCCAATGCGAAACGGCCTTTCCGTAGGGTGTCAGCTGCTCGGCTTTCATAAAGCTGAAGCCGTCGCCGATATGGGGCTTGATGCAGATTTTCTTATATCCCGGCGCCGCCTCCTTCAGGCCGGCGGCCTCCCGGTAGAGCCAGTCGCCGATGGCGCCGTAGGAGTAGTGATTGAAGGAATTCATGCCGTTGTCGGGGATGCTGCCGTCGGGCATCATAGAGTTCCAGCGCTCCCAGATAGTGGTGGCGCCCATGGTCACGGGGTACAGCCAGCCGGGATAGCCCTCGTGCAGCAGCAGCTTGTAGGCCAGGTCGTTCAGGCCGTTTGCCGTGAGGGCGTTGGAGATATGGGAAGTACCCAAAAAACCGGTGGTGATATGGCCGTAGCTTTCCACCCTCTCCTTGAGGTTCGCAGCCAGCAGCGGGCGCATATTCTCCGGAACCATGTCATAGGCCAGAGCCACCACATAGGCGGTCTGGGTGTGGGACACGAGATGGCCGTCCGGGGTGACATAGGCGCGGCAGAAGGCTTCGCGCGCCTTGGCAGCCAGGTCGCGGTAGTACGCCTCGTCGGCGGTTTTGCCAAGCACGGCCGCAGCGTCCGCCAGAATCGTCGCCGAATTTGCAAAATGGCACTGCTGCAGCACCGGAGTATATGTCACGGAAGAGCGCCCGGCCACGTCGTTGTCCACGTCGAAGGCCAGCCAGTCGCCATAGTGCCAGCCGCTATTCCACAGATAGCTCTCGCCGGCGGTCCGGGCTATATAATCCACCCACTTTTTCATACTTTCGTACTGGTCCTCAAGCACTTTGGCATCGCCGTAGGCCATATACAGGGTCCAGGGAATGATGGTGGCGGCATCGGCCCAGCCCACATGGCCGGCGCCCACCAGGCCGTGAATCATCGGCACGATGTCCGTCACCTCGCCGCCGGGGAGCTGGTCCGCAGCCAGGTCCTTGAGCCACTTGGCGTAGAAGGCGTAGGTGGCGCGGTTGAAGGTGGCCGTGCGGGCAAAGACTTCTGCGTCGCCGGTCCAGCCCAGGCGCTCGTCGCGCTGCGGGCAGTCGGTGGGCACATCCACGAAATTGCCGCGCAGGCCCCACTGGATATTGCTCTGCAGCTGGTTCACGCGCTCATCGGAGCAAGTGAAGCTGCCGGTGGGCTCTATGTCAGAGAAGCGCACTTCGGCCACTATATCGTCCAGGTTGATATCCTCTTTCTGAATGCCTTCCAGCTTGATATAGCGGAAGCCGTAAAAGGTGTAGCGGGTTGTAAACTTCTGCATCTCGCCGTTGCAGATATAGTTGCTCTGGGCCTTGGCACTGCGCAGGTTGGTGGTGTAGAAATTGCCGTCCTTGTCCAGCACTTCGGCGTGGGAGACGGTGATTTTCTGCCCCGGACGGCCGGCAAAGCTTATTATCTCGCTGCCCACCAGATTCTGGCCGAAGTCTATCACAAGCTCGCCTGCAGGGGTCACTATCAGCTCTTTGGCCTTCAGAATCTGCTCTGCCCGGACGGGCTCGTTTTCCTGAGGGAAAAGATTGTCGTAGCCATAGTCGGCGGTGGCCACGGGGCCCCAGGCGGAGTCGTCGAAGCCGGCCGCATTCCAGCCTGGCTGGACTTTTGAGGCGTCGAAGGTCTCGCCGCTGTACAGGGTGCTGTGACGCACGCCGCCGGTAGAGCAGCGCCAGCTGCTGTCGGTAGCCACAACCTCCATGGAACCGTCCTTATAGGTCAGCACCAACTGCCCCAGAAGCGCCCATTCGCTGTGCTCGAAATTGGGCTTGAAGCCCTTGTCCTCGGACCAGCCCATATTGCTCAGATACCAGCCGCGGGCCATCTCCACGCCCAGCACATTTTCGCCGCGGACAATCTTGTCGGTGATGTCGTAGGTCTGATACATCAGGTGGTGATTGTAGCTGGTGTAGCCCGGCGCCATGTAGCGGTCGTCCATGCGGGAACCGTTCACGCTGGGTTCATACACGCCATGGGCAGTGAAATATGCGATTGCCGTCCTGACCGGCTTGCGCACAGTGAACTGCTTGCGCAGCAGGGGGCTGGCGGCAGTCATCGGCGGCAATATCCAGTCGGCTTCCCAGGGGCAGCCGGCACCCAGGGCCGTCACGAAAGACGATTTTTCGCTCCAGCGGCTCGCCTTGCCTTTGGAGTCCCAGATGCGCACCTGCCAGCTGTATCTGGCAGCCGGAGTCAGTTCGGGCCCGGCGTATTTCACGGCTATGGAATTGTCGCTTGCCACTTTGCCGGAGTCCCACACGACGCGGCCGGAGACATCGTAAAGCTTTATCTCATAGGCGGTTTGATAATCGTTCCTGGCATCGCTCTCTCCCACCCAGCTAAAGACGGGAGCCCCGCTCACACCGGAGGGGGAGTTTTGGTGGTTAAGCTTGAGGGAAGAGACGTTTACCTTGGCGGCAGCGGGGACTGCAGCCGCCAGCAGAAGCAATGTGAAGAGTTTTTTTATCATATTTTTCGCTGATTTATCGTTTTTAGGGTGTACAGGGAGCAAAATTAATAAGAAAAAGATAACTTTGCCATTATGAAAGCGCTATTTATAGGTATTGGAAATATGGGCGGCGCCACCGTGCGCGGCCTTATCGGCAAGGGCATCCTCCGCGCCGGGGACACCGTTTGCTGCGATGTTAACCGCTCCGCTCTGGAGCAGATGAGCAAGGACTGCCCCGGAATCAGCACCGACACCGACCCCAGAGGCCATCTGGCCCAGGCCGACTGCATTGTACTGGCCGTCAAGCCCTGGCTGGTGGAGCAGCTGCTTAAAAGCTATAAGGATAGTCTGGACCTTAAACGCCAGAACCTGATTGTGATAGCCGCCGGCATAACCTTCGAAATGATGCAGGGCTGGCTGGGAGAGGATGCCACCATCTTCCGCGTCATCCCAAACACCGCCATAGCCGTGGGCAGCAGCATGAGCTTCGTGTCCGCCTTGAACGCGGACGGGCAGCGCACAGCCGCCGTGGTGGAGATGTTCAGCGCCCTGGGCCGCGCCATGCTGATTCCGGAGGAGAAGATGGGCGCTGCCACCGCCCTGGCTTCCTGTGGGATAGCCTATGCCATGCGCTATGTGCGCGCCGCCACGGAAGGTGGCGTGGAGCTGGGCTTTGCAGCCAAAGACGCCCTGGAGATAGTCCTGAACACCGTCAAGGGCGCCACCGACTTGCTCATGGCCAGCGGCGCCAACCCGGAAGATGAGATAGACAAGGTCACCACCCCGGGCGGTATCACCATCCGCGGCCTCAACGAAATGGAAAAAGAAGGCTTCAGCTGGTCGGTGATTGCCGGCCTGAGGGCCAGCAGCACCAAATAAATGGACAGGATAGCCGTCAAAATAGGTTCCAACGTGCTCACCCGCAGCGACGGGAGCATCGACTTTACCCGCATCTCGGCCCTGGTGGACCAGGTGTGCGAGTTGCGCGCAGGCGGCACCGAGGTGATAATCATCTCCTCCGGCGCCGTGGCCAGCGGGCGCGATGAGCTGCACCCGGAGGCCCGCCTGGACCCGGTATCCCAGCGGCAGCTTTTCTCTGCCGTGGGCCAGACCAAGCTGATGCACACCTATTACCAGCTGTTCAAAGAGCGCGGCCTGTGCTGCGGACAGGTGCTCACCACCAAGGAGAATTTCTCCACCCGCCACTATTACCTCAACCAGAAGCACTGCATGGAGGTGATGCTCTCCTGCGGCGTGATACCCATCGTCAACGAGAACGACACCATCTCGCTCACGGAGCTGATGTTCACCGACAACGACGAACTCTCGGGCTTCATCGCCACCATGATGGACGTGCGGCTGCTGATAATCCTCTCCAATGTGGACGGCATATATACCGGCGCGCCCAGCGAGGCCGGCAGCGAACTGGTCAGCGAGATTCCGTGCGGCAGTGATTTTGCCGCAAAATTCATAAGGAACACCAAATCCTCACGCGGCCGCGGAGGGATGCACACCAAGTATGCCGTGGCCCGCAAGGTAGCCCAGGAAGGCATCCCGGTGGCGATTGCCTGCGGCAAGCGGGATAATATCCTGCCGGTGATCGCTTCCGGCAGCCGAAATCTTCCCTACACTCTTTTCCTGGCCGGAGCCAAGCCCATCTCGGGCGTAAAGATGTGGATTGCCCACAGCGGCGGCTTTGCGCGCGGCAGCGTGACCATCAACCAGGGCGCGGCCGAAGCCCTGCTGGGCGGCAGCGCCACTTCGCTGCTCCCCGTGGGAATCACAGCCGTGGAGGGAGATTTTGAAAAGGACGACCTTGTGAACATACTCGCCCCGGACGGCCGCACCATCGCCGTGGGCAAGGCCAACTACGATGCCGCCACGGCGCAGGAAATGATGGGGCGCCAGCAGGCTAAAGAATTTGTACACTACGACTATTTATACATAGAACAGCCATGATAGAGGAGTATCTGACACGTGCCAAGGAGGCCACCGCCGCCCTGCAGGCCCTTAGCGACCACATGGTGAGCAAGGTGCTGCTCCAAGTAGCCGACGCATTGGACGCCAACACCCGCTACATACTGAACGCCAACAAGGAGGATCTGTTCAAGATGGATCCCGAAGATCCCAAGTACGACCGGCTGAAACTCTCGCCGGAGCGCATTGCAGGCATCACCGCCGACATGCGTTCGGTGGCGGCGCTCCCCTCTCCTCTGGGCCGCGTGCTGAGCAGCCGTGTGCGCCCCAACGGGATGAAGATAGACAAGGTGAGCGTGCCCTTCGGCGTTGTCGGAGTCATCTATGAGGCCCGGCCGAACGTCACCGCAGACGTCTTCGGGCTCTGCATGCGCAGCGGCAATGTGGCCGTGCTCAAGGGCGGGCGGGAAGCCGACGCCTCCAACCGCGCCATCACCGACGTAATCCACGATGTGCTGACTCTGGGCGGCCTGCCCCGCGAGATCTGCACCCTGCTGCCCATAGGCCGCGAGGCTACCGGCGAGCTGCTGCACGCGAACGGCCTGGTCGATCTGATAATCCCGCGCGGCAGTTCTTCGCTCATCAATTTCGTGCGGCAGAGTGCCACCGTGCCCATCATCGAGACCGGCGCCGGCGTGTGCCACACCTATTTCGATTCCACAGGCAAGACCGGCATGGGCAAGGAAATAGTTTACAATGCCAAGACCCGCAGGGTGAGCGTCTGCAACGCGCTGGACTGCCTGATAATCGCCCGGGACCGCCTGGCTGACCTGCCCGAGATCTGCAAACGCCTGGCCGACAGCAAAGTGACCATCTATGCCGACGAAGAAGCCCTCGCGGCCCTTTCCGGAGCCTACCCCGCCGAGCTGCTGCTCCCGGCCGACGCTGAGAGCTATGGCCGCGAGTGGCTCGACTACAAAATGAGCATCAAGACCGTCTCCGGTCTCGAAGAAGCCCTGGAGCATATCGACCGCTACGGTTCGCACCACAGCGAATGCATCGTTACCGAGGACTCTGCCGCCGCCGAGAAATTCCAGCGCACTGTAGATGCCGCCTGCGTATATGTCAATGTCTCCACCGCCTTTACCGACGGCGCCCAGTTCGGCCTCGGTGCAGAAATCGGCATCAGCACCCAGAAACTCCACGCCCGCGGCCCCATGGGCCTCGAAGAACTCACCACCTACAAGTACCTCATCACCGGCGAAGGCCAGGTACGGTGGTAAAGTCTTATGTCATGAAACACATCCGACACTTTTGCCTGCTGGCTTTTTTTGCCCTGATGCTGGCGCAGAGCGCTCCTGTCGCCGCGCAGCGCGTCACCGACTCCGGCTATCGCACGGTGGCCCACATCAAAAGTGATGGCACCATCCAGGATGCCGGCTACCACACCATCGGCCATATAAAGAAAGACGGCACCGTCCAGAACGCCTCCTACCATACCATCGGCCATCTTAAGGACGACGGCACCGTCGAGGATGCATCCTATCGCACCGTAGGCCACATCAAAAAGGACGGCACCATCCAAGATGCCAGCTACCACACCGTCGGACACGTCAAAAAGGACGGCACCGTCCAGGACGCCTCCTACCGCACCATCGGCCACGCCCCCGACATCCCCCTCGCCTGGGCCGCCTTCTTTTTCTTTTTTATGGAATAAGCGTAGGGCAATTTAGATCTGATTCTCTACCAATTGCAGAAGTGGCGGCAAAGCAAGCACGCCCATAATGGATTACATCGAGGTTTTGCTTGTCACCATACGCTGATTACGGCCTCTGGCACCAAGGCAATCCGCCTCTGAAGGGCCTCTGGCGCCATAACCCTTGACACCTCTTTAGCACAAATAGGTACTATCCCATCCGCCGCCGCTGCCAACATAAGGGCAATCCTCTTTTTAAAAACGACAATCCGTTTTTAGAAAAAAATTTTCTGTTCTCAGACGTCAATTCCCAAGAAATTGAGAAAAAGGTTCTTCGTGTGACAAAGATAACGCTATCTTGGCAGGTGACGTAGAAATAATAATTACTACGAATAATTGTATAGTATAAAAATTCGTATTATCTTTGATGCGTTTGAGTATGAAAATGATTAGACTCGAATTGAGTGAGCTGGAGGTGGACCTAATTGAAGCAATTAGAAACTACGTAAAGAGTTATCCTGATGGCTACCCAGAGCTATTGGATTATGCCCAAAGAATCTTTGACGAACTAACCTATCCGTTTGACAAGTAAAAACAGCGACCATGGAAATAATAATGAAACGCAACGACCGGATGATGTATGCCGACGTCAAACAACTGCTGTCTGACATATATATGAAGATAACCTGGCGCGAAATAGCCTCGGACTATTTCGGGAAATCACCGTCTTGGCTATATCACAAACTGGACGGGATAGACGGCAACGGCGGCCGTGGAGGGTTCACCAGAGATGAACTCTCCACACTTAAAGGTGCCTTGGTGGACCTTTCAGACAAGCTCCGCACCGCCGCTGACAGATTGTCTGTGGAATAAGCTACAGCGTAGCGTATTTGTCGCCGTATTCGAGCTGCTGGGCTATGAAGTCGTCGCAGTATTCGATGCGGTAGTCCACGGTCTTGCCCCCCTTGACAACAGGCACGATGGTGGGATTCACGAAGCCGCGGTAGGGCTTAAGGTCGAGGGCCTTGTAGCGCTCAAGCACCTCGCGGTGTAGCTCGGGGTCGATGTTCACGGCATAGGTCTCCACCAGGTTGCGGCCGGCGGCGTAGTCGCCTTCGCTCTTGATACGCTGGATTTCGGCCAGCAACTGGGCGAACAGGCCGCGCAGGGCCTCGTAGTCGTTGATCACGAAATAGGTCTTGCCGTCGCGCACCTTCTTCTCTATCACATTGCCGGCGGCGCCCTTTTCGAAGCACCAGTCGGCAACCAGCTTGCGGTTCTGCATGTGGGCCTCGGTATTCTGCTTGCCCAGCTCTATGCGGGTGAACTGGGTGAAGATGCCGTTGCGGATATAAGTGTCATACTCTGCCTTGTAGGCATCGGGGCTGTCCAGCAGGCCCAGTTCTACCAGCTTGGGATCGGCCAGGTAGTAGAGCGCGAACAGGTCGGCGCGGGCCTCTTCCAGGGTAGAACTGTAGTCCTTTAGGGCGTTGGGATTGGTCCCTTCGAGCAACTGCCCGGAAGCGTGGCCCAGGCATTCGTGCAGGTCGGTGTGCAGATTGTCGGTGATATAGCCGTACTTTTTGATGCGCTCCTTCTCGGCATCGTCCCAGGCGAACTCTGCAAGCATGCTGTTGGGCTTTTCGTTGGCTGCCAGGTCGTAGGCAGCGGTGATATTGGCAATGGTCACACTCTTGCTGCCGTGCTCCTTGCGGATCCAGTCAGCATTGGGCAGGTTGATGCCGATAGCCGTAGAAGGATAGGTGTCGCCGGCAATCACCACCGCATTTATCACTTTGGCCGACACGCCTTTGACCTCTTTCTTGCGGAAGCGGGGGTCTATGGGAGAGTGGTCTTCGAACCACTGCGCGTTGCCGCTGATGATTTCGGTGCGGCGGCTGGCCTCTTCGTCCTTGAAATTGACCATGGCTTCGAAGTTGCCCTTGAGGCCCAGCGGATCGCCGTAAACCTCTATGAAGCCGTTGATGAAATCCACCTTGGAGACGGTGTCCTCTGCCCATTCGATATTGTATTTGTCCCAGGTGCGCAAGTCGCCGGTGCGGAAATAGCTCACCAGGTCGGCGATAATCTGCTTCTGACGCTCGCTGGGGGCAACTTCTGCCGCCTTTTCCAGATTCTCGCAGATCTTGGTCAGGGCCGGGCCATAGAGGCCGTCGGTGGTGTACTTGAGCTCTTTCAGAGTGCCGTCGGCAGTCTTCACCAGCCTGCTGTTCAGACCGTAAGAGACAGGACGCGGATCGGCGGGGTCTTCCATATCCGCATAAAACTTCTCGGCTTCGGCCTGGGTCACACCCTCGTAGAGATGGTTTGCAGAAGCGACGATGATGTCGCGGTCGGTGCCCTGGTATTTGCGCCAGGGGGCGATGTCCGGATTGAACATTATATCTATCAGGCCGCCTTCTTCGATCCCGCAGGAAGAGAAAAGATGGCCCATATACTCGCGGCTGCACTCCGGGAAAAACTTGTGCTCGCCGTAGTGGTGATGGATGCCGTTGGAGAAGAAAACCCGCTTGGCATAGACCATGAACTGGCCCCAGCCGGGACATTCGCGGTCGCCGGAATAGGTCTTTATGATGGTTTCCAAGGCCTTGCGTATGGGCAGGTTGTATTCACAATTCTGCTCCCAGATGATGTCGCGGCCATATTTTGCTGCTTCTGCCAGGTAATAAGCATAGGCCTTCTCTTCCAGGGGGAGTTTCTCCCAGTCGGGAATACGGTAGCGGATGACGCCTATGTCGGCAAATTCGTCCAGGCAGTATTTGAAATCGTCCTGCGGCTTGGGGCGCTCGCAGCCAAAAGTAATAGCACAGATTGCAGATGCTAATGCCATAATGGTAGTTTTTCTCATATAATCAGTTAATTAGAAGCATAGTTTGTGGGATATGCGCCCCGGCATCACAGCCAGGCCGAAGCGAAGCATGTGCTTGAGATGGACATCGGCCACCGCGCAGTCCAGCTGGTTTTCGTCATAGCCATAATGATAGCGGGCCACAAAATAAAACCAGTCGGCATATTGAGAGGGCTGGAAGGCTATTTCGGCCGAAAGGTTTGCCGGGATGTCGCCGCCGAAAAGCGGGGTGGCGGAGGCACTCAGCATAAAGCGGCGGTCCAGGGTGTGATAGCACAGAGCGATGTTGGCATAGCCCTGGTAGCGGTTGAACATTTCCAGCGAGAAGTCGTTGTAGATGGAACCTATGCCGAAGCGGCCGGTAAGCTGGGCGGTCAGGCGCCCCCAGAAGGTATGGGTGTACGTCACAAACGCGCAGTCTATGCTGCGGGACTTCTCGCCGTCGTAGCCGTTGGAGCGGTGTTCGATTCCGAAAAGGATGTCATTGACAAGTCCGTGCGGGCCGTAGCCGAAAGGGTGCCAGGCATACAGCCCCGGCATGTAGATGCTGCTGCGGAAAGGGTTGGACGGCCGGAAAACATCCCATATAGAGAGCTGGGTATAGCCCAGAAATATATTCCAGGGCTGGCCGCCTATATCCTGCAGCGCATTGTATTTCACGCTCACCTGAAAGGTCATATCGTTGGTGTCCCAGTCGGGCCGCTCGTTGAGCGGGATGCCGGCAGTGACATAATTCTCCTTGAAGACAGACAGCATAGGCTCCTGTGCGACAAGCCTGTGCGTCCGACAGCCAAGAATGCTCAGCATCAGGACAGCTATGAGAGCAAGTTTTTTCATTTATCAGTGCCAAAATTAGTAACTTTGCCCAACATAAACGAAATAATTATGCTGACTCCGCTCACAGCCGTCTCCCCGGTCGACGGGAGATATCATTCCAAGACAGAACCCTTTGGCGACTATTTTTCTG
>CACXHG010000059.1 GCA_902767355.1 uncultured Bacteroidia bacterium | reverse complement strand
TTTAAAAGACGACCAGCGGGAATACGCCAAGGAGCGCGACCGTCGCCACGGCTATCTCTTCCGCCCGATACAGGATTGGGGAGACTATGCCGGCACCGGCACTGATATCTACGACGGCTACTTTGCCTCAGAGGGCAATGCCGAGATCATCGACACCTGCCGTATGCCCTTCGTGCTCAACACCGGAAGCCTGGACGAAGGCGCTCTCAACAGTATGATTCTATTCACGCCCAAGGGCGAGCCCTTCAGCCGCAAGGCCATGTGGGGCGCCATCATGGACCGCCGCGCCGTGGCGATGGAAAAAGCCGACACATACACCCTCATGGGTCCGGAAAACCTGCGCCGCGCTGTGCAGATGCTCATTCTGGACCGCGAGTGGCTGGAGAACTATTTCGGCGACAGGGTCAGCATCAGCTCCTGCCAGGAAGGCACCTCTCTAAAAGTCTGCCTTACAAACATGCTGGACAGGCCCGTCAAGGGCAGTTTCGCAGTGACCCTCCCGCCGCAGCTGGCTCTGGCCGGCAGCGTGCCGCAGACTCTCACCATCCCCGCAGGGGGCGTGCAGGAGCTCAGCATCCCCCTCGTCGTCAAGCCCGAAGCCATGGGCCGGCGCAGCGCAGTGTGCCTGAGTTTTGACTGGGGCACGTCGCACAAGAAGGTCATGGCAGAAGTTGACCTGCCGGAAGGCGTGGCCACCCACAGCCTGCTCTACGGCAACGCCGGCGGCACCGATTTTCCCGTGTCGGTGTACAATTTCACAGACAAGGGAGAGGTGGACGTGACCGTGGCTGCAGCACACCGGCTGGCGCCCAAAACAATCGTATGGCAGCAGTCGCGCAAAGTAAAACTGGCCACAGGGCAGAGCGCAAAGCTGGATTTTGACCTCAAGCTGGACGCCGGCAACTACATTGTCACCACCTCTGCCATGGGTGCGGAGGCCGTCACCCAGCTGGGCATAGGTGCCGAGGCGCCCGGAAGCGTGAAACTCTGGAAAGAGGATGTCAACGGCGACGGCATAGACGAGATTTACATGGAGAACAGCCGCGTGCGGGTGATGCTGCTGGCCATCGGCGCGCGCATAATGGAATATTACGTAAAGGACAAGGGTGACAACGTCTTCTTCAAGAACTGGCCCAACGAGCCTTACGACCCGGACCGTCCCTACCGCAAGCGCAACTTCTGGCCCTTCGGCGGCTTCGAGGACTTTCTTGGGCAGGCCAGCGTAGAGACCCACGAGGTGTATGACTGCGAGGTGATTAAGGACGGCGGCGAATATGCCGAAGTGCGCATGCGCGCCGATTTCTTCGGGAACACCATAGAGAAGGTCTTCACCCTCTACGGCGACACCCCGCTGCTGGGCATACGCTTTGCCCTGGACATGGTCAATCAGGAGTTCAACATGCTCGGCCCCCAGCCCATCCTGGAGGTGGGCAAGGCCCACGACCCCCAGGACAGCATCATAGTGCCCGAAGCCGACGGCCTGAGCGACTACAGGGTGGACATGAATGACTACTGGGGCAAGTTCCTCTTCCCGGTCGAAGGCTGGAACGTGGACTACGACACCGTGGAGGACATCTATTTTGCCGGTGCCTTCCCTGTGGACAGGCCCTACACCCTGCACATGTGGCACAATCACCCCCGCAACCGCGACACCCGCTTCTATTACTGCGAGCTGCAGCCATGGACGGAGTTGTACCGCGGCAACACCACCTACTTCTCTTACTATATGTGGGCCGGCGGCGGCAGCTGGGAACAGGGCATCCAGCAGCTGCGCGACCGCAACCTGATCACGACCAAATAAATTATCAATACCATGAAATACAGTGTTTTATCAGCGGTATTTGCCGCAGCGTCGCTTATGTTCATCTCTTGCCAGAATACTCCCGCGCCCCAGCAGGAGGCCCCCGACACCGAGGCCATGAAAAACAAGGTTTACTCCATATCCATGAACAAGATATGCAAGGAATGGGACGGCCAGTGGCAGGGAATGGCGGTGGCCAGCGACGGCAACTGCTACTTCGGTAGCTCCACCCACGCCAAGAGCCACGGCGCCGGTTTCCACAGATTTGACCCGCGCACCTACCGTCACACCATGCTGGTGGAGGATATGACCTATCTGTGCGGCGAGCAGGACCTGCCTTTCCAGCAGGGCAAGATACACAGCCCCATTGTGGAGTGCGACGGCTGGCTGTATTTCTGCACCCACCTGTCCAATTACTGGAAGGAGGGCATCGAGGCCTATCCCGGAGCGCACGTGTTCGGCTACGAGATGGCTACCGGAGAGTTTCGCGACTTCGGCATCGTGAAAGAGCGCTACTCCATCTATTCTGCCATCGCCGTGGACCCGGTGCTGAAGAAGCTCTATGTGTTCAGCGTGCCTTTCGTCCCGGAGCTCTACAAGAGCGACGGCTGCCACCTGATGAGCATAGACATCGCCACGGGAGAGAAAAAGGACTGCGGTAAGGTTGTTGACGGCCGCCTGGGCGCATCGTTCTGGTTCTTT
>CACXHG010000058.1 GCA_902767355.1 uncultured Bacteroidia bacterium | reverse complement strand
AGGGCATTCCTGGCAAATACCATCACTTTGAGCCAGCTCAAGCGGGCGATGGTCCTCGGCGGGCTTGGGGAGCAGGTTGTTATTCGCAGCCGCGAGTCATTCGACAGAATTGCTTTTGTGGAGGCCATCGCAGCCGACGCTTCTGTTTATTACCCCAGGCGCATTTCACGGGAAAGGCAGGCCCGCACCGGATTTCAGGCCATCTGCAGCGAGCTGCAGCCGGAGCAGGGGATATTCGTTTCAACTATTATAAATGAAAAGTGGACAAATGGAGATGCGCGCATATAATGTGGTCTATCTGGACGATGCCATGAGCGCTATGGGCGCAATGCTGGACTATGCCGTGAACAGTTGCGGAGAAGATTTGTCGTTCTTCTATTCGCGATTTTTGGCCAGCAATGTGTCGCAGGCACTGTCTGACGCCAATCCCAAGTATCTGGCCGGCATGTCCGGTATTGAGCTGGCACTCAGGGTGGCACATTCTACCGGCGACGATTTGACCTGTGAGGGCGACTTTATCGACATGGGCAGTCCGGAATATTGGACGGGCTGGACCCTAGCTTACCTTAACTGGTATATGTGCCTGGACTACAGGATACTGCAGTCGCGTGGCGTCACAGCTGCGGCGCTGTGGGAGCGATATCCGACTCTTCACGAAGCGGACCTGACCAAGTCGGTACAGCTCGCACATAAGTTGATGGAGGAATCCCCTGCTGCCGTCAATCCTCTGAAGCGGGCACGCCTCAATGCCGGCCTCACGCAGCGGGAGCTGGCTGCCGTAAGTAACAACACCATACGCAATATCCGCGCATGGGAGCAGGGGCAGCGGGCCGTCGGAAATGCCTCCGTAGAGAGCATCCGGCGCATCTGCCAGGCCCTTGGCTGCCGGCTGTCGGATATACTGGTTTAGCCGGCGCTGAGGTTTGGTGAGATTAAACCTTCATCAGACTTATTCAGGCATACTAATCTGAAGTACTACGGCAGTGTCGTCGCAGACCTTGAAGCGGACGTTATACCGTCCGTAGGACATTCCCCAGACTTTGTCGGGGTCGGTGTCGTAGGAGACACGGGGGTCCAGCGCGAGCAGCCGCTCAATTTGCGAGAGGGTATCGGCATCGATGCCCTCTCCGCTTTTTATGGCGTCCAGGGCGCCGGCGGCGAATTCTACCCGCAGCAGGTGGCTCTTGGTGGGGGCTGTGTAGCCGTCGGTGGCGTCGGCCAGACAGTCGGCATAGGGGATGTAGGGCTTGATGTCATATATGGGGGTGCCGTCCAGCAGGTCGGCGCCCGAAACGTGCAGCAGCGGCCCTCCCTCGGCCGTTAAGTCCACGCAGACCAGCCGCACCGCCGACATCCCCAGCGAATTAGGGCGGAAGGGGGAGCGGGAGGCGAACACGCCTATGCGCCGGTTGCCGCCCAGCCGCGGCGGCCGCACCGTGAAATTGCCGTCCCAGGGGGCTGCAGAAAAGCCCCATATCAGCCAGATGTGGGAAAACTGCTCCAGGCCGCGCACTGCGTCCTGCAGCCTGTAGCCCGGCTCGAACACGACGGTGCCCGGGCAGCCGGCCGCGAGCGCGCCCTGGCGGGGAATGCCGAACTTCTCCTTGAACGGAGTGCGGATATGTGCGATAGGTTCTATAGTCATCGGGGAGCAAATTTGTGCAAAACCTGTTGATATTCCTAAAAATATTGCTATCTTTGCAGCCCGCAAAAAAGCGGTTTATTTACACAAATAAAAGATTAATAACTTTTTATGCCGACAATTCAACAATTAGTTCGCAAGGGTCGCGAGGTTATCGTAGAGAAAAGTAAATCTCGCGCGCTGGATGCTTGCCCTCAGAGACGTGGCGTTTGTGTACGTGTGTACACCACTACACCCAAGAAACCTAACTCAGCAATGCGTAAGGTTGCCCGTGTACGCCTCACCAATCAGAAAGAGGTCAATGCATACATCCCCGGTGAAGGCCACAACCTCCAGGAGCACAGCATCGTGCTGGTTCGCGGCGGTCGTGTGAAAGACCTCCCCGGTGTACGTTACCACATTCTCCGTGGCGCTTTGGATACCGCT
>CACXHG010000057.1 GCA_902767355.1 uncultured Bacteroidia bacterium | reverse complement strand
GGTGATCCAGTTGCGGCTGCCGAGCACTACCGGAGCTGCGTCCAGATAGTCGAAGCAGAAGCTTGCGATGTTGGCTGCCAGGTCGTTAAGGAACGATCCGCGGGCAGTTGCATCGGCTGCGATTATGATCTTGCCGGTCTTCTTGACGGACTCGATAACCTTGTCGTAGTTGAACGGCACGAGGCTGCGGGCGTCGATAACCTCGGCGCTGATGCCTTTCTCCTCGAAGAGTTTGGCGGCCTTCATGGCGCGGTACAGGGTCGCACCGATAGAGAGGATGGTGACATCCTTACCCTCTTTCTTGACATCGGGCTCGCCGATGGGAATCTCGTAGTATTCTTTGGGAACGCCACCCTTGTGGAACTCCTCGCCCTGGCCATAGATGCGCTGGCTCTCGAAGAAGATCACCGGGTCGGTGCCCTGCAGGGCTGCGTTCATCAGACCCTTGGCATCGTAGGGAGTCGCCGGGAAGACAACCTTCAGGCCGGGGATGTGGGTACACAGGGAAGTCCAGTCCTGAGAGTGCTGAGCGCCGTATTTGCTACCTACGGACACGCGCACCACAACGGGCATCTTGAGGATGTTGCCGCTCATGGCCTGCCACTTGGGCAGCTGGTTGAAGACTTCGTCGCCGCAGCAACCCAAAAAGTCGCAGTACATGATTTCGGGAATCACGCGGCCGCCGCACATTGCGTAACCGATGGCGGTGCCGATGATGGCTGCCTCGCTGATGGGCGTGTTGAACAGGCGGTGGTAAGGCAGGGCCTCTGTCAGGCCGCGATATACGGCGAATGCGCCGCCCCAGTCGCGGTTTTCCTCACCGTAAGCCACCAGGGACGCATCTTTGTAGAAGCGGTCTATGATAGCCTCGAAGAGGGCGTCGCGGATACCGAAGGTCTTGATGGCGCTGAAAGGCTTGCCGTTGGCGTCAAAAGCGAAGCGCTCCTTGGTGGCCAGCTGCTTCACGCGCGGGTTCTCTTCCATAGGCATATTGACCTCGGGCTTGGCGTCGGACATAGAGTCCACACTGCCGTTGGAGAACATCATATCGCCCAGAAGTTCGCTATCCTTGACCAGATCCATACGGGGGGATACCTCCAGGTCGATGGCCAGCTTGTACATCTCGAAGATTATGCTCTTCTGATGCTCGCGGATCTCTTCGAGCTCTTTCTCGGTGGCAACGCCTGCCTCGACGAGCTTCTCGCCGTAGCATTTGATGCAGTCGATGGCTTCCCAAGCTTTGATCTCTTCGGGAGTACGGTAGGTAGAGGAATCGGACGGCGAGTGGCCGGCGTAGCGGTAAGTTACTATGTCGAGCAGTGCGGGACCCTTCTTCTCGGCAAGCAGAGCCATCTTGCGGCGGAAACCGTCGATGACTGCCAGCGGGTTGTAGCCGTCCACGCGCTCTGCGTGCATGCTGTCGGGGTTGAAGCCGGCGCCGATGCGGGCCGCGAAGTTGTAGCCTTCGGTCTCGCCGCGGGTCTGGCCGCCCATTGCATACTGATTGTCCATTATGGAGAACAGGATGGGCAGACCGCCCTTCATATCACCTTCCCAGAGCTGGGTAAACTGATCCATAGAGGCGAAGGTCATACCCTCCATCACCGGGCCGCGGCCCAGGGCACCGTCGCCCAGGTTGGCAACCACGATGCCTTTCTTGCGATTGACTTTCTTATAGAGGGCTGCGCCGACTGCTATTGAGCCGCTGCCGCCCACGATGGCGTTGTTGGGATAGATGCCGAAGGGAGTGAAGAAGGTGTGCATACTGCCGCCCAGACCCTTGTTGAAGCCGGTGGTGCGGGCAAAGATCTCTGCCATTGCACCGTAGAGCAGAAAGTGCATACCCAGGTCCTTCACGCTGCCGCCCTTGAAGCCCTTCTTGGCAACTTCGAGGGTCTTGCCGCCCCAGAACTCTTCCATAATCTTGGTGAGCTCCTTGTCTGAGAGAATCTCGATGGAGCGAAGTCCCTTGGCCAGGATTTCGCCGTGGCTGCGGTGGCTGCCGAAGATAAAGTCGTCGGTGGTAAGGTTATAGGCCATACCTACGGCCGCAGCCTCCTGACCCATGGACAGGTGGGCGGGACCGGGGTTGTTGTATTCCACGCCGTTGTAGCCGCCGGTGGTCTTGACGAGATTCAGCATGGTCTCAAACTCGCGGATGGTGAACATGTCGCGATAGATGTGCTTGAGATCGTCTTTTGTGAAGTGCTTCTCTTTGAGCTCTTCCTTGATGGTTTTGTTGTACTGGTTGACCGGGATGGGGGCAATCTTCACCTCACCTGGTTTGCGCAGAAAAACGGGATCTGCAAATTGTGATTTAGGCATATCTTGATTGGTGTTTGATTATTTCACTGCAAAAACGCTCTCTTTGATAATCTCGCTCACTGTGGGGTGAGGATAGATGATCTGCTTGAGATCTTCCACTGTCATCTCCATTTCGATGGCCAGGCAGCAGCCGTAGATGATCTCGCTGGAAGTGTTGCCCATCATGTGGACACCGATGATCTCGCCGTGCCTTGCACCCACGAGAATCTTGCAGAAGCCTTCGCCGCCCTCGTTCTCGGCCACGAAACGGCCCGCATAAGCCATAGGCAGGTTGACCACCTTGAAGTCCTTGCCGGCAGCCTTTGCCTGAGCCTCGGTAAGGCCCACGCTGGCGACCTCGGGGTTGGTATAGACCACGCTGGGCACGGCCTCGGCACGCATGAAGTCGTTGCCGCCGGTCAGATTGTTCACCACAATCTCGCCCATGCGGTTGGCCACGTGGGCCAGCATGGGATAGCCGGCCGCGCAGTCGCCTGCGGCAAACACGTTGGGGATATTGGTGCGCATCCGGTTATCGACCTTGATGCCTCGCTCGGCCTCTACGCCGATATTCTCCAGGCCTATGCCGCGGATATTGCTGCGGCGGCCCACGGAGAGGAGTATCTTGTCTCCGCTGACACGGCAAGTTTTGCCGTCGGGAGTCTCATATACGACAGTATTTTTCTCGATGCCGGTGACCTTGCAGCCCAGGCAGAACTCTATGCCGCGCTTGGCATAGATTTTCTGGAGCGCCGCGCTGACCTCGTCGTCCAGCGGGCCGAGGATCTTGGGAAGCATCTCCACCACGGTGACCTTGGTGCCGAGGGTGTTATAGAATGCAGCGAACTCCATGCCGATGACGCCGCCGCCAATGACAACCAGCTCTTTGGGCTGCTCCTTGAGGGCCAGGATCTCGCGGTTGGTGACCACGGTGTCGCCAGCCTCTTTCAGGCCGGGAATCGGGGGCACAGCCGCCTCGCTGCCGGTGCAGATGAGCAGGTTGGCTGCAAGATATTTTTCGCCATTGCAAGCGATGGTGATGCCATCGGCGCTGCGGCTCTCAATCACGGCCTCGCCCTTTACGACAGTCACCTTGTTGGCCTTCATCGCGGCAGCCACACCGCCCACGAGCTTCTTGACTACCTTGTCTTTGCGGGCAACTACCTTGGGATAGTCGCAGCTGGCGCCAGTGACATTCACGCCATACTTGTCGCCGTGCATCGCGTAGTTATAAACCTTTGCGCTGTAGAGAAGGGTTTTGGTGGGGATGCAGCCTTCGTTGAGGCACACGCCGCCAAGTTCTCTCTTTTCAAAAAGGGTCACGGAAAGGCCTTTGGCCCCTGCCCTTTCGGCAGCCACATAACCAGCAGGGCCGCCACCGATAATTGCAAGATCTATCATATAGAGTAGGTAATTTAGAATTCAACTTCGAGATTTTCGATTTCTGTGGCAATCTGCTTCAGGAAGCGGGTCGCCTCGCCGCCGTCTATGCTGCGGTGGTCGTAGGTCAGCGACAGGCCGATGTGAGGCACGAAGGCATAGACTCCGCCACCCAGGTCCTTGGGACGCGGCACGATGGTGTTCACGCCCAGGATGGCGCTCTGCGGCAGGTTGATGATGGGGGTAAATATCTCCACGCCGTAGTTGCCCAGGTTGGACACGGTAAAGCTGGCTGCCTCGGGGCTGAGGATATCGGGATTGATATTGCCCTTCTTGCAGGCGTCAGCCACCTGCTTGAGATTGCGGGACAGACCCTCGATAGAGAGGTCGTCGGCATTCTTCACGCAGGGAACCATGAGTCCGCGGTCGGTATCCACGGCCAGGCCCAGGTGAACCTTGTTGAAATATTTGATGCTGTCGCCCAGGAAGTGGGAGTTCACGTTGGGGAACTTCTTGAGGGCCTTGATTACAGCGAAGCATACGAAGTCGTTGAGGGTGATGTTGACATCCACGCGACCCTCTTCCAATGCCTTCTTGGCTTTCTTGCGCAGAGCCTGGATGCGACGGGCGTCGGCGCTCAGGTGGTGGGTCAGCTGTGCGGAATTCTGCAGGCTGGCATACATGCTCTTGGCAATCACCTTGCGGATGTTGGTGAGCTTGCGGACCTCAAAGTCGTCGCCGCTTTCCAGCACGTCCTTGGATGCGGGTTTGGCTGCAGGAGCAGCTGCGGGAGCGCTTGCGCCCAGGTCGCAGGCGCGTGCCATGCCGCTCAGGCCGCTGCCAGTTGCGGGAGCCGTCATACCGGTTTCGGCAGCAACCCTGGCTGCCAGAGGAGTCTGACGCGCCCCGGATGCAGCAGCGGCCTCGATGTCACGCTCAATGATGCGTCCTTCGGGGCCGGTGGCAACTACGTATGCGAGATTGACATTCAGTTTTTCTGCAAGGGCTTTGGCTCTGGGGCTGATGGCGCGCTTGCCTTCTACTTTGACTGCCGGAGCGGTCTCGTGCACGGTGACTTCGGGAGCAGCGACGCCGGCCGACTTAACCTCGGGCTCGGCTGCAGCCGCGGGAGCCTCTGCGGCAGCGGGAGCACCTGCCATAAGGGCGCTGATATCTTCGCCGGCCTGACCGATAATCATCACATTGGCCAGCACGGGTATCTCGTCGCCTTCGTTGTAAAGAACCGCGAGAACCTCGCCCTCTACTTTTGACTCCTCTTCAAAAGAAGCTTTGTCGGTCTCATAAGCGAAGAGAATATCGCCTACAGCAACCTTGTCGCCTTTGTTTTTCTTGAATTCGGTGAGAATGCAACTCTCAACACTCTGCCCCTGCTTGGGCATAATTACAACTGATGCCATATTATCTTGTTTATATTCAAATATTTTCTTAAATTAACGCACAAAGTTAAAAAAATAATGTTGTCGGTGTACCGATTCAGCACATAAGTTAATCGGTAAACTACTGGAGTTTCCGCCCCAGGCGCTCGTGCTGCTGCTCGCGGGGCATTTCGGGCCGGAAAGCCATAATCTGACGCACTATTTCCTCCGGCTCGTCGTGAATGCTGAGCAGCAAATCTTTGTAAAAGCCGCTCTCCATCAGACTCTGCAGAAACCCGTACAGCGGCACCGTCCGCGTCCAGAAATCCTTGCCGAAAAAGACTATGGGGCTGGAAACGTCGCAACTGTGGTAATGGTCCTGCGCCGCCTCCTGGAATACCTCCTGCAGGGTACCGGCCGAACCGGGAGCGAAGATTATGCCCCCGACGGACACAGTGAGGATATTGTCTTCGCGCAGGCTGTTGTCGAAATACTTGGCGATGTGGGTGGCAAACGGAGTCGGCGGCTCGTGGCCGTAGAGCCAGGTGGGTATGCCCAGGCTCTTGTAGCGCTCCTGCGGGAAGCGCTCCATCACGCCAAAGGCCGTTGACAGCCAGCCTTTGTCGGCAAAGGTATCAGCTGAGAGTAGCATTTGCAGGGCGGCGTCCAGCTCTGCCTCTGTGCGGCCGGCCATCCAGGCCCCGAAGTGGGTCGCTTCCATGGCGCCGGGGCCGCCGCCGGAGACCATCAGCTTGCCCTGCTCGGTGAGTGTCTTGCTCGCCAGGGCCACTTTCCTGAAAGCGGGGTCGCTGCGGCGCATGGCGTGGCCGCCCATAACCCCCACCACATCCGCCGGCGACCAGTCGGCCAAAAAAGCGAACAGGGCGGTGCTTATAGAATGGTCGTGCAGGGTGCGCGGCAGGGTCACAGCCAGCGCCCGGCTGCGCTTGCCATCCATCAGCACATCGGCATAAATGCGTGCATCATAGCACTTTGCATAAGACGATTCGTCAGCGGGGTCAAAAGCATCGTAAAGATCGCGCGCCGAGTAGAGGCAGCGCCTTATCTGATAGTTTTCCATCGTCAAAAACAATTTTCCCACAAAAATACCAATTATCCAGATAATAAAAACCGCCGCAGGCGGGAAGCCTGCGGCGGTTGTTATTTGCAAAGAACATATATTACGGAGCGGGAACTACGTAAGGTTTAAGCGTAAACCTGCTGTGATAATTCTGGTACCGGCCATCCATCACATTGATGCTGCTGGCGACGGAACCTGTGAAATGAGCCGACTCGCCCTTGGAATTGACACCGGTCAAGTCAAACGTAAACACGCCACCCTGATAAGTAACCGAACCGCCGGTTATGTAATAATATGTGCCCGTGTAACCATTCTGGACAAAGTTGCGCGAAGTTGTGCCGTTATACAAGCCGGGCAGCAATGTCTGTTTACCCTCCTGAACGGTTTCAGAATAAGTATAAGTACCTTCAACCAGATTCTGCTGGGAGTAGCGGTTGCTGATAGTGGGCACAAATTCAAAATCGCCACCCATATCTGCAGACAGGAAAACATAGTAATTCTCATTGACAGTGCCGGGATTCCAGCCGAAGGTAACGATGTTTCCGCCGTTGCCAAATACATCTCCATAGTATTGAACGGAATAAGCACTGCTGAAAGAAAGCATATAAGAGAACACTGCATCGCCGTCAAGAATCGGAACGAGACTGTTGTCTTCAGATGCCGGTACTGTAACTGAAGGGAGCGTTATATTCACATCAAATGTTTCATCCTTGTCAAAAATAGGGTTATTCTCTTCGTCATAAGCCCAATAACCTTCTTCGTCAAGAGCATGTATCCGCTCGCGAAGCTTACCTTTAAGCACGTACGTATAAGTGCCGTCATCGGCTTTTGTGACGGTCACGGTGAAAGTTTCTCCGTCAGGGACAGAGATCTCTCCACCATTTGCCGAATTACCGGACATTACGAGTGTGCCGGGAGCAGCATTGAGATTACCCTTGGCATAACCGGTTTCAACAGTTTCAGGCTCCGCTCCGCTGTATGTATATACACCTGCATGAACACTGTGGTCTGCCAATTCCCCGGCAGGGCCATAAAAGGTCATATACAGACCAGTAATCCAAGGCAAGCCTTCTGCAGCGGCTTTGTTGATTCTCAAGCTCTGTTTCCACTCATTGGCCCCCGTAGCAAAGTAGGTGTTGTAATTATTGTTGAAACTGGGCTGCTCGGAAAGAACGCCGAAAGATGCATCTTCTACTACGAGTTCGCCCTGATAATTATAGCTATATTCATTACCTTCTACATCAACCAGTTCTGCCAAAACAGAATACTTGCTGCCAACATTGGTAACCGTAACAGTACCGTCGATTATTTCGGCTGCCTTATCGCCCACTACGACAGAAGTCACATATTTGCTGCCTTCGCCGCACGCAATAGAATAAGTTCCTGGAGCATAAGTGCCGGATTCATCCATAACATATACACCCATAGGAACTATGCTGATATCTTCATGCTCAGGATCTACGTTCAGGACAAGAGTTACCTCCCCTTCCGAGGTTGCAAAATTGATGGCATACTGGGCAAAATTCCTAAATGCCCAGTTCTCGTTGTCATACATATCCTGCTTGTTGCCAAGGAACAGGACGCTTGCACTGGCGGCAACATTCTGCGACTGCTGAGTCACATTATAGGTCTGAACCGAACTGCCGGCAGCCACAGTGAAAGAGCCCATTCGCAGCGCAAGAGTCTCATTTGCAGCCACGTGGACTACAATTTTGCCATCCACCGGAGCTGCCTTTGTCTGAAGTACGCTAAGCCACTGCGAACCTTCTACAATGGTCACTTCGGGAGTGAGCTGTGAATTATAGGCGACAGTGATATCCTGCTCGGCATTGCTCACAACGCATTCTACTGTAGTGTTGAACACCTCTGTCTCGGACTGAACCACTGTGAACACGGTGTTCTTGGCAGTGCCGTCGCGGGAAGTGCTGAGAGTGACGCGGCCGGTGCGGGTGTCGTAGGCGCTGTTGGCAGCCACCTTCATGGTAACATTTGAAGAACCGGAATTGCCGCTGGTCTTGTCGAAAGTAATCCAGTCCACGTCGCTGGAAATTGTCCAGGCGTCGGTAGTGGTGAAAGACAGGGGCTGCTCAACTGCAGAGTTGGGCACGCGCAACTGGGCTGCATTGAGAGAGAGGATATCCACGATTTTCTCTACCTCAACCTCCTTGATAACCTCGACCTCTACGGGCTTGCAGGCTGCAAATGCCAGCAGCGCAGCAAGAAGGATCAATGTTTTTTTCATAAATGCTAAAATTAAAGTTGGTATATGATTGGAAATTATTGTTCTGATTCAAGTGCGGTATCCACCACCCTCAGCAGGAAGCCTATCTTGCCGCGGACATGGCTGTCCGTGGCCTTGGCGTGCCCCTGCCGCAGGACAGTACGGATTTTTTCCAGATGCCGCTTGCAAAGTATATCCACTTCTTCCAGATCCGAGGTCGGTACCCCGGGCAACGCTGTATAGACATCTTCAGAGGCCTCGAAAGCCTTCAGCCCCTGCGTCTGCGCCTGGCGGTTGTAATTGGCCTTGAGCGTGGGCGAGGCGTTGATAAGCCCCATCATTATGAATGTCCCTATGCCCTGGTCTTCCATCGGCTCCAATCTGCCCTGGCGGACATTCTTAAGCAGCTGGGTCTCCACGTCACAGAGATATTCGTCGGGAGAATAGCCGCTGCCGGCCTCTTTCCAGGCGAAGACAATATTGTTCAGGCGGTTACGGGTGCCGGTCAGGTTGGCCATATAGTAGTAGGTCATGGCATCGTCGCTGGCATAAGGCCCGGCGTAGTGCAGCAGTTCGCGGTCGGCATCCATCCAGTCCAGATTGCGCCAGCCCTCGAAAATGGTCTTGATATATTCTTTCTGAAGCTGTTTATCCACTGCCGTGAATTTGGGCCGACCGCTTCCGACAGGATGCGACACCACTCCGCCAAGGCGCGCGGACAGCAGCTGGGTGGCATCGTTGAAGCGCAGCCACAGCCACTCGTAGAACAGGTAGCGGTCCGGACTTTCGGCCAGGCGTGCATCGCGCAGCCACTGCGCGCTGTTTGCCGCAACATATTTGAGCGTCGCCACGCGGGCGTTGTATTCTGCCAGAGGGTCATTGCCAAGGTCGCCGCTGCGGGCGCGGATATCGCGGGCGGCCATACCTGTGCCCTGCTCGGGAAGATAAAGATATTCGGCATCGCCCTCGTGGGCATCCACCAGGGCCTTCAGTGCAGCCTCGGTGTCGGTGTCTTCGGGGAAAACCTTGTAGAGCCACTCTATGGCGTACTTATCGTAAGTACCTATCTGATTTGAGATTGTAGGTACGCCGGCGCGCCTGTCGCCCGGGCGGGCCAAGGTGTTGAACATCGCGCCGCGGTCCATGACGGAGGCTGTGATGCCGTGCGTGGCGGTAAATGCCGGATCCCGGAGCTGCTCGGGGCTGTAGGCCGCACTGCCGGCCAGATTGTCGGCAAGTCCGAGCACGCTGCCGAAAGAGCGCATGATGGCGGCGGTAAGAATCTCGCAGAGTGCAGACTCGCTGGGGAAGAGCGTCCTGAAGCGGCCGTCAGAAGCGCTGATAGCGAAGGCGTACTGGCGCCAAATCTGGGTCAGATAGCCCTGCGGAACGGTGATGGTGGCGCCAAGCGTGCCGCCGGTGAGCGGGCTGCCTATGGTGCTGCTGCGCAGCAGGTCCACGTCGTTTGAGATTGGTATCACCTTGCAGATAAACGGATTGTCGGCGCAGAATGAGCTGTCGCGCGGATAAGGCACAGCCTTGACCACGTCGCCCAGGCCAGCCTGGCGGAAGCCGGCGTTCCAGGCCTCCACGCCACGGCGGATGGCCTCGCGGCGGCTGGCGGGGAACAGCGTATCGATATATACCATGATATGCTCGCCGGCAGAGAGGTTCCACCTGGCTGCGTCATATTCTGCCTTGACCCCTTTTTCCGAAGAGAAATCGCGGTAGGCCTGGCGGCGCACGCCGATTCTGGGATCCACCTTGCGAAGAGCCAGCTCGCGCTCTGGAACCAGCGACAAGAGGGCCACGAAGGTGCCGCTTATCCTGGTCTTTTTGCCGTTGCCGGAAACCCTCTCATTGCTGTAAGTGCCGTCGTCGCCCTCGAAGGTGAGTTCACGGCTGATGCCCAAGTGCTCCCGGCCATAGCGCACCAGGCGGCCTTTGCCGGAGAGTTCGCTGCGCAGGACGCCGTTCATAAGGCCTTTGGTGTCGCCATAGAGAACCGCCTTCATTTCCAGCACATCCTTGTTGGAGGCATCGAAAAGCTTGCCGGCCTTGACCACCACGGCGGTGGAGTCGCCATTGCGCATCATTATGGGAAAAGCGTAGCGTATTGTCGGCGGCACGCCCTCGCGCAGGGTGCCCCGCTCCAGGCTGTCGGCAGATTCGGGGAGCCGCACCGGCTGGGAGAGTATCAGCAGGGAGTCCGTGCGTCCCAGCACAAAAGTCTTGTTCGGGCTCACGTTCTGCCCTACCTCGACCCAGGGGTCGGAACTGTCTTTAAGCACGGTGCTCAGCAAAAGCTTGCGCCCCATGAGCGAGTCGGGGATTTCCAGCCACACCTCCTTGCCGTCGGTGTAGAGAGTAAAGGCGCCGCACTCTTTCTTTATTCCTTTTTTCTTCAGGAACTTCTCGTATTGAGTAGGCTTCTTGGCGGTATCCGGAGCCGGAGCTGCCGCCACCGGGCGCTTCAGCCGCCTGCCGAAGGTCCATTTGGAGGCCTGGGCACCGGCTGCCGGGCCAAGGAGCACCAGCGCCGCGGCAAGGCATATAAGGCGATATAAAATCTTTCTCATAGGCTGCCGCTATTTAAGGGAATAGGCTATGGTGCCCATCAGCAGTTCGTAGTGAGCCTTGTCATCGGCCTTTGCGCCGGCCTTTGCGGCCTTGATCACATCGTAGGCCTTCATGAGCTGGCCGTAGATTACGCCCTGGCTGATGTCGCCCACCGCCATCACATAGCGGGGCACCCATTCGAAGCCGCTCACGGGGTCATAGACGAATTCTCCCGGCATGGAGGCATCTTGTCCGCCGGAGAGGCCGCAGCTGTGCATGCTGTGGCTGTGGGCGGGCTTGCCTGAGGCTTCGGACAAACCGGCAACGCCCCTGGCCATAGATGCCGCGGGAGTTTTGAACATTCCGGTATTCATCATGAAATCCACCCACTGCTTTTGCACGAAGCGCTGCTTTTCGCTAAGCGCGCGGCCTGCGCGGCTGGGCTTGAAGGCGAAGTCGAAAATCGCATCCAGGGCTTCGGCAGAAGAGTATTCCTTGGTATCGACACCATCTACCCTCATTGCCGAGAAGGGCACTGAGAAGATGAACTGCAGCAGCACTTCTTCCAGATTGCGGGCCGGGCTGCCGATTATGGGCAGGCGGCCTATCACCGCAGGGTCGTCCAGCCAGGCGGTATCATTGAAAAGCTCCAGCAGGTAATCCATGGCTGCCAGCTGCTTTGCGCGCGGCACGTTCACGTAGGGTTTGTTGCCGTCGCCGGCTATCACCTCGTCGCGGTAGAGCCCGCCTATATTGTTGCGCACGTGCAGGCAGTAGCACAGGTACTGGTTGAGTATGGTCATATACAGCTCGCTGCGCAGCGAATAGTCCGGATCGGAAGCGTCGCTGATCCAGTCCAGATACCTGGGCAGGATGTATTTGAGATTGGACACGCCGTATTTGGTGGAGGCTATCACATCGTCGCCAAGGTCCTCGGTCTGATTCCGGGGGTCAAAGAAAATGCTCCCGTCGCCATAGACCTGCTGCTTGCCGTAGCGGTAGAATGGCGCCGCCTTGAGCGAATCGGTGATCCACTGCGTGGTAATCCTGGTCTCGGCCTCGAAATCCGGCGCGTCAAAAACGGGGGTATAGCCCCAGCGTATGGCCCAGAGGTCGTTCTGCCCGAAGTCGGGAGGCGTGAGTTTGACTCCCTTTTCCCAGTCGCCGGGCTGCGCCACATAGTTGAAGCGGGCGTAGTCCATGATGGAGGTGGTGGTGCCCTGCTTCTGAGTGAAAGCCGCATCGCGCAGCTTCTCGGTGGGAATCACGCTGGAGGCGCTCATGTTGTGCATCAGGCCCAGGGTGTGGCCCACTTCGTGGCGGATGACATATTCCAGAGCATCGCCCAGCAGCTCGCGGGGAATGTCGGCCGTGCGCACATTGGGGTTGGCCTGCGCAGTCTGGGCAAACATCCAGTTGGAAATGAGCTTGATTACATCGTGATAGACATATACCGAGGCGTTGATGATCTCGCCGCTGCGGGGGTCCACCCACGAAGGGCCCATGGCGTTCTTGATGCCGATAGGCGCATAGCGTATGCAGCTAAAGCGTATGTTGTCGGGATCGAACGAGGGGTCATCTTTAGGGAACGGAAGGGCTTTGACCGCATTCTTGAAACCGATGTTCTCGAAAGGCAGGTTCCAGGCCTCCACGGCCTTGAATATGTAGGGCTTCCACCACTCGGGAAAGTCGCTGTCTATGTAGTAAACTATGGGTTTGACCGGCTCCACCTTCTCGCCGCGGCGGAAGGCCGCAGTGTCCGAAGGTTCCAGCCGCCAGCGGTTGGCGAAATACTCGGGGCGGGAGCCTTCGCTGCCGCTGCCCATGCGAGTGCGGCCCGTGAAGAAAAAGTTCATGCGGGCATCTGCCGTGCGGGGGTGATAGGGCCGTTCGCTCAGAAGCAGTATGGAGCGTGTAACCAGGGCCGTGAAAGGCACATCTTTGGCCACCTGCCGGCCGCTGGTGGGATTAGTGAGCGAGTAAGTGTATGACATGCAGCTGGTCACAGACAGATTGTCTTCGAAAGATTTGACATTCTCTATGTAAGAGAGGTCCTTCTTGTAACTCTGGTTGCGGGTGTAGGCAGACGAGTTGGAAGACAGGCCCAGCAGCGGGCGCATCTGCTCGTCGTCGTCCATAAACCAGTCGGTGACATTAATCACCGAATAGCCTTCGGGCGAGGTGGCCTCAACCTTGAATTTGCGTTTTATGGCGCCTATGTTGCTCTTTGCTATGGCATCGAGTATGTCCTTCTCGCCGGAGGTGATGTCGAAGTTCACTTCCCGCACCAGGATGGAGCTGTCGGCCATGGCAAAGGTAAAGGGTATCAGATCGTCCTTGCTGCCGACCACGCCGTTGGTGTTGTCGCTGGTGGCCTTCACGGTGGAGCCCATCACAAAGATGCGTCCCAGCAGGCTGTCCGGCACCTCGAAATAGACCTTGCCCTTCATCAGGTGGACATTCAGCAGGCCCCGCGAGAGGCTGTCGCCCTTTTCGAAAAGCTTGTCGTAGGGGGTCTTCTTCTTTACGGTGTCGGCCGGCTGCTCCTTGGCAGCCTTCTTTTTGAAAGGCCAGAAGCCGTCAGCGGCCTGTGCCTGGCTGCCACAGAGCGCCAGGGCAAGGATTGCAATTAACAGATATCTCTTTTTCATAGGCTTGTCTTATCTGAATGTAGGGCAGATGGCGGTAATCTCGCCGAAGCCGCCGTAAGTACCGTTGTCCTGAGAGGTGAAAAGGCCGGTGGACACATTGAAGGGTCTCAGGTATATCTTGCCCTCGCCGGTGGTTTCATTGTAGGTGGTGATTATCATCTGCAGGCGGTGGGTGGCCAGCTGGAAAGGATAGTCACTGGCGGTATATTGGTGTGTACCATACCATCCTTGTGTATATTGCTTAATGGATGTTATCTTTTCGTCGGGCGAGTCGGGCGACCAGTTGATTTTTCGTGTACTAACCCTGCCTTCTGCCAGAATTGTAGCATAAATAGATTGCGGTGTGGCATAGTACATTATATCGCAATTGTCACAGAACGCCACGCTCGTGATTTTATCCATTTCTTCGCCGGGAATTTCAACAGAGCGGACAACCGGAGTGTTGCCCTGGACATCCATCAGGCAGGCCCGGTAGGCGCCACCGGTGTCCCGAAGCAGAAAGCAAAGCGTCTGATTGCGTGAACAGCCGGTGCCTATGCTGGTGCATCCGGCGAGCGTAAAGCCCAATTCTGCACTGACCTGTGAAAAGGACGCTTGCGTAACGTTCCAGCCCATTATGAAGTAGAACTTGCCTCTGGTCTCATCGAAAACAGCCAAATGTCCTCCCTGCTGCATAGGGCCGTAAGCCACATTGGTGGGTTTGAACACATCTCCCGGATCCTGACCGAAGTTGAGCAGAGAATATTGCCTGTCTATGATGCAAAGCATTCCGAAGGCTTTATTCCCGATAATAGCACCGTGGGAATAACCAGCAAAATTAAATATAGCTGTCGTCCCGAATTCCGTCTGCGTATTCGAGTAAAACAAAGTTCCATCGGAAGCATTCTGGATGAATGTCAGGGGATCATAAGAATAGATATGGCTATTCGTACCTATTATAATGCGGTTTTCATTGAGTGAAGCGCCGTCGGAATCGACCATTTCACAAATGGCATTAACCCGTTCTCCAAAAGCATTGCCGTTGGCAAGTGTGTGAATTTCCCGGGTGTAACGAGGCACGTCAGATTCATAGCCGTAGGTCAGGTATTTGTTGGCCAGCAGGTCAAATTCCGAAGTGGCACCACCATCCCGGGTATATGCCACAAGGAGACCTTCGCCGAGGGAACTGCCCACATAAAGTTTAGTCGCCGCCACTTTGACCAGCCCTGTCTGCTTATCAGTCACATCCAAGCGAAGGGTATATGCAGCATCGGATGGTGCATTCGAGACCTTATACCGAAGATCAGGGTCGGTTCCAAGTTCCAGTCGCTGGTTATAATTGTCCGGAACCAGGTCGATAGTCCAAAGGTATTCGAAATCCTCTGCGGAGCGGCCCTCCTGCTTTATGACCGGATTGATGACAAGTTCTTCTCCGTAAAGGACATTCATGGTTTCGGGAACACCCTCTATGACAAGCTCGGGTATCTCAATGGTCGCCTCTGTGCTGAGATCTTGGTAGCAAGATGTCAGCAAACCGGTCGCCAGAGCCGGCAAGATAAGATATATCAGAAATCTGCGCTTCATTTTCTAAAGTACATTGAGGGTTTCAAGTATTGTGGGTATCTTCTCTGGTTTCTCCCCCTCGCCATAAGGAATGATATAACTCCGATAAGACTCATAGTCTTCGCTGTGCATATACGGAGGCTCTGTGCCGGCCTCGTCATGCTTGCGGATGAAATTGCGGAATTCCCGGCTGGAAGTGTACCACCAGGTAGGCATCTGAAATTTCAGGTCCGGATTTTCCTTTGCCGGCCCCTGCTGCGAAACGAAAGTCTCAACCTCTTCTCCAAAGTAGTTCACCAATAATTTGTGATACTCTTTGCTGTAGCCATGACAGAAGAAAGTGTACCACCCCCTCCATACCGGTTCAGTTGGGCGAACATACTCTTCAGACCATGACACGAGAGCTACGGTTTTCGCCGGCGGCCCGTCACGGAAAACATCATTGGCCACTATGCGCAATTTCACATCCTGTCGTTCAACATCGCTGGGCAGATGATTAATTCGAAGCACTATTTCGCCCTTCACCTCTCCAGCCTTAAGCACAGACGAGACTACTGTGAAATCTCTGCCTTCCTGAGCAGTGCCTTCTGAGGTTTCTACTTTGAACTCCCTGTCATAGTCTGCGCAATAGCCAATCAAGTCCACGCTCAGCGAGACATCCCGGTAGTCTTCGGTCATACCCTTGAAAGAGAAACTATAGGATTGCGCGTGGAAGGCCACAGCACTGTCTTCCGGGGCGAAAGTAGGTATAGGCTTTTCCTGACAGGCCACAAAACACAGGTTACATAGACCCGCGGCCAACAAAAATGGAATTATGTGTATATGTCGCATCGTTTTATAAGTCTTGGATTCTTCCTTCTGTTATTTCTGTCTGCGGATAAGGCAAAATCAAATTTGATATTGGATATATAGCCACAGCTGTTCCTTTGTTCGCTTTTTCTACTATTTCTTGTTCATATCTGGCCGCAAAACGCTTCAGGGTAAATATGTATTGCCCTTCGCCCATCTGCTCTCTCAGATACTCTTCGAGTATTGCAGCCAGAAGCTCCTTACGGACATTATCTGCGGAATCGTTCATATTTATCCAAGAAGACAAACTTGTGGTAATCCCTCTGTGAGAGCGCACAGTGTCCAAATACGACGCGGCTTTGCCAAAATCAAAGGACAAGACTGCCGCCTCTGCCATTATGTAATACATTTCGGAAAGCCGGATGATTGGGAAACGATCTTTATAAGGCGACTGCGTCGAAGCATAAAACTTCTGTATCTGGTAGCCTGATGCCGTATATTTCAAAAGGCAGGCTGGACCGCGGACATCTTCATACAAGTCGTTCCGCCCGGTCAGTTGATCTGAAACAAAGTGCTCCTGCATAGCCGTTTCTGAATAAAACAAAGCCGTATTGAGCGCAATTGAGGGGAAGAATATCAGCATAGTCTGCGACAGTGAAGTAATGTCAAGAGAAAACAGATGCTCACAAGAAAACGACATATCTCTCATAGACACATCCGGCTGCTTGACCATAGCCTCAGCATCCAACCAGGACACAAGCCCATGACTGAGAGCGCTTTGCGCAACATCTTCCGCCAGACGGGCAGCTTCCACATAGTTGCCGAGGAAAAGATTGACTCTTGCAGCAAGGGCTTCCACGGCATAATAATTCAAATGTATCTGACGGTTGGTCCAGTAGCCGTCGCCGTTTACCGCCGACTCGAAGGCTTCATTTTCCAGCCCGCGCACAGGGTCTTCTTTGAGGCACTCCAGCGCCTGGCTGATGTCTGCCAAAAGCAATTGCTGGGTTTCGGCGTAAGAAAGTTGACGCGTAGGTTCGCCGCCATACACCGTAACATACGGAACAGCTAGTTTTGATGCATTATCACCACCCCAGTCGGTATGCCCGTACATTCGCATCAAATCGAAATGGATAAGCGCCCTTGCAGCCAGAAGTTCTCCCTTGATAAGGTTATATTCAAGTTCGTCTGAAACCACATCTCTGCGGTTTTCCAATTCATCAAGAGCCTTGTTTATATTGGCAACCGCCTTATAGTGATTCAGCCACAGTGACTTGATTGCCGAGTTTGCTGCAGACAAGTTATAAGTATGTTGTTGCCACGCCCTGTACAGGGATTCATTGGCAACGGCAAACGGTCCGCAAGATACATCGTTAATGAGAACCCGCTCCCGCCCCATGGCATTCTCACTCGCCATAGCAAGATACACGCCATTGAGTGCCTCGTGGAATCCGCTACGGGTAGAAAACAGTTTGGAGTCGGTCACCTTGGAAGAAGATGTAGCCTCAAGCCATTTCTGACAAGAAAACAGTGCCGGCAACGACAAGCCGCAAACAATTGCAATTACTAATGCTGATTTCTTCATAGACAGACTGTGTTAAAAGGTAGCCGTGAGAGACAGTGATGCGCTTCTGGCATAAGGGTACTCGGTTCCTCTCTCAATATGTATTGACGAGAAAGTATAAAGATCGTTTATATAAAGCGTCGCTCTGAGGCGGTTCATCCTGATTTTTTGTATCAGTGAAAGCGGGAATTCATAGTAGATGGATGCCGAAGCGATATTCAGAACATTATTCTTCTGGACGAATCGCGATGTCGGCAATGTCATTCCCATACCCCAGACCTCTTCGCTGTCTTGACTTACAGAAATAGAACGGAACGGAGCATTCTGCCCGGGAGTACTCCACCTGTCTTCGAATACCCTCCTGTCAACATTGTTGCCCGGCAAAAGATTCTCCACTTTATTGACCAATGTTACGTTATAAAGATATCCGCCGCCATAATAAGAAAACACCACATTGAAGCCGACATTAGAGATCTCACCGTTGATTCCGAAGTTACCGTTATAAAGGGGATCTTTCGATCCGAAGTTCTTAAGATCCAGGGCATTCCAACTGGTTGTCATATTGCCGTTACGGTCTATGAACACCTCTCGGCCATCGGCAGAATTGATTCCAAGAGACTGAACTGCCCATATTGAATGGACCGGCATTCCGTTGTAATACATCACTACAGGCACAGGAGAATTATTTGCCTGCGCGACTTCAGCTTTCTGCTTGTTATATTCATCCAGCGCCGCAGATATCTCAAGGATGCGGTTGTCATTCAGCGCCACTTTACCGAAGACACTGAAGTACGAAGCCCCCCTTTGGAACAGAGTATAGCTCAGACTTGCTTCAATTCCCTTGTTGCGCACTTTTCCCATATTGTCCACCATTAGATTGAAACCTGTGCTGGGCACGATATTACGATCAAACACCAGATTTCGGGTGTCGGCTATATATGCATCTATCACGGCATTGATTCTCTTGGTGCGAAAATCTAGACCCACGTTGTAGTCCATCTTCTCTTCCCACTGAAGCCAAGGGTTTTCCATATTATCCAGCCAGGCTCCTGCAAATCCGCCGTAATAGCGGCTACTTAAATATCTGTAAACAGGCAATGTGACATTCGAAGAGTAATTCTGGTTACCGGACGAACCAATTGAAGCACGCAATTTGAACTGACGCAGCCAGTCTTTGGCATCGGCAAAGAAAGCCTCGTTGTGGAGATTCCAGGCAAGGCCGGCACTCCAGAAGATACCCCAGCGGTTCTTTACCCCGAAAACACTGGCGGCGCTTGCCTTGATTGTCGCATCAGCCATATAACGGTTCTTATATGAATAGCCGCCCGTAAGCAGCGCACCCAAGCTTCTGTTGATACCGTCATCGCCCTTGGGTCTGTTGTTAGGGTCATAGTCTTTACCCTGAACATAGTTATTCATATAACTATTGGGAAAACCATGCGTGGTGCTGGTGGCCTCATCGTATCTGGTTTCGGAAATGTTGTACTGCGCGGTGGCAAAGACATCATGAATCCCGGCAAAATTACGATTGAACTGGATATTTACGTCCCCTGAATAGTTAAGATAGTTTCCTGTCGTGAGTTGATAGAGGCCTCGGTTGACAAAAAGTTCCGGGTCGTCTGCCACCGTTACCCAAGCATAGCGCGTGTGGTCTGCCGGATAGAAATCGTCGTACTGCGTTTTCTTCGTATCGACACCAACCCTGCCGACAATCTTCAGATAATCCGCAAAATGGTACTCCGCATAAAAGTTATCCGTAAATTCCAGATAATTCGATGTGAAAGAAGTTCCTGTCTGAGCATTCCACATCGGATTTGTAGAAAATCCCATAACTACGCCACCAAAACTGGTGATGAACGTTTTTCTCAGGCTTCCGTTCTCGTCATATGGATAAAAATACGGGTTCATATCAGCATATTCACTGAACTTGCCCCAAGGCGAATCCGATGAATTCATCGAACTGATACTCATAATATTGCGGAATATCCAGCCGTGGGCTCGATAGGATACGTTCATATCAGCCGATATCAAGTCTCGCTTGGAACCCTTCATCGCTCCTTGAATATCATTGTAAGACAAATCAAGGAGCGCCTTGAGGTCTTTGCCGCCCAGCTCCACCGACAGTGTGTGCTTATGCCCAACTCCTGTCCGGAGCGGTTTGCTGAGCCAATATGTACTTTCCCCCTCAAGCGCTCTCTTCATTCTCTCGTAATAAAGATTCGCCCCTGCTGCAGCCCATTCGCTGGACAAGCCGGCACCATTATATAGAATACCTGCCCTGTTTTCCACAATAAGTTTCTCGTATGCATTGCAGAGGTTGTAGCTTGTCAGATCAGGCATTTCTGCCGTCACGCTGCCAGTATATGTCACCAGGGTCTTCTCTCCTGTCAGGGCTTTTGTTTCAATGACAATGACGCCGTTTGCACCCTTGGAACCATATATAGCCTTGGCCGAAGCATCCTTGAGGATAGTGATGCTCTGTACCCGGTTCATATCCATATCGGTTATCTTCTCCAGACTGGTCTCGAAGCCGTCAAGGATAAATAAGGGCGTGTTGGCTTCAGTCACAAAATTACTTTTGAGACCGGTCGTTTCCATTGCCAGGGTAGATGCGCCGCGCAGCTGCATGGAACGCATCACATTGGGATTGGAGCCAGCTTCCAGATTCTCAAGTATCAGAAGCGACGGGTCTATGTTTTTCAGACTCTCAATCACATTGGCATTACCCACCCTCTTGAGTTCTTCTGCCGTAATGGTCTGCACAGCTCCGGTAAAGGACTCTTTCTTGCGGGTGAAGATACCGGTC
>CACXHG010000056.1 GCA_902767355.1 uncultured Bacteroidia bacterium | reverse complement strand
TTTGATAACCGGCCGCTTTTGCTGCAGTTCTTCCTGCCGTCTTTCGAGATAATTGTCTGCCATGGTTTGCTTGTCTTTTTTTCAAAGGTAACAATCTTTCCCGGGAAACGTCAGGCCCGGGCAGATTATCGGTAGAGTATGACGTGGTTGCCCAGGCGGCAGTCCATGAAACGGTCGAATTCGGCGCGGCTGGCCAGGCGCAGGCGAACCTGGGTGCGGCAGCGGGCGGCGACGCGGGTGTTGCATATTATCTCACACTGGCTCTGATAGATGCGGTCCAGGCGCGGGCCGCCTATCTTGATGATGTTGCAGGGGCCCTCGGGGATAATGCCCGCCACGCCTATGCCTATGCCAGATTCGAAGTGGCTGGGAAGGCTATAGGAGCTGCACATGGACAGCGGGATGGTGCAGTGGGCAAAGTCCACTGTGAGCGAGTCGGCGCTGCTGGACGAGGGGTTTGCCATGAAGGCGGGACGCCCGCTGAGGGCCTTGGCAACCAGAAGTGTCCACAGCGAGGGGATATCCCCTTCGCAGCCGCAGATGACACCTTCGTCGCTGAGCCGCGCGAGGGCCAGACAGGAAGTCGTCCGACAGCTGGAAAGCAGGTCGAAACATTTGATGGTCAGGGCGTTGAGGTGATATTTGCGGCATATTGCCAGCAGGGCACGATACATTTTCTCGGCATCAGCGAGGGCTTCGCGGCTGTAGGTGGGGGCCGCGTCCTGCGGCTGGGCGGACATCTCTGCCCTGTATTCCGCCTCCAGCTCTGCAATAGCTATGTCTATGAATTGCGCCCCATAGGTGGCAGTGACATAGTCCCGGTCGATATCGGAGGCTATCAGCCAAGACGAGGCTCCCCCGATGAGGCCGATACGGGCGCCGGCCAGGGCTTCGCGTACACGCTGCTCGGCATAAGGGTTGGCGCAAAGCTCGCTGGTCGTAGCCACACGGGCCGTGGTTGCCACGCCTTCGCGCGCAGGAGCGGAGCCTTCATCGGCCAGCGGCAGGTTGACGAGCCGGTGCTCTACGCCGCGCTGGTCCAGGAAGGAAGCGATTTCCTTGGCAGCCGCAAAACTGTTGTGATAGCCGTCGGAAAGCAGCGTCACCGGCCGCGGCAGCTTCTGCCAGATGCCCGCGAAAAGCTCTTCGGTGCCGCCGGTGGCGATAAAGCAGACAGTGTCGCCATCTGTTGGGAAGGCTTCGCCGCAACTGTACATGTGCAGCTGTTTCCCTGCAAAATACTCTTCCAGCGCCTTGCGGCGGCCTGCCATCACACTCTGGGTGTCGTGCAGGGCAGAGGCGAAAACTATGATATTCATATCTTGATGCTTGATTTATATTTGACTGTGAGATAAATGGTTCGTATTGCCAGATGCACGAAATACGCCGCCATGAGAATATGTATGGCGGTCTCGTTGCTGGCCCCGCTGCCGGCAAAGGTAATTCCCAGCAGCCAGGCGGCGAAAAATCCGACAGCGCAGAGCACGGTCGAAAGCATCAGTTCCCGGGAGGCGGTGGCGCCGATATAGATGCCGTCCCAGACGAAAGCCGGGCAGCCGATAAGCGGCATGGCCAGCAGCCAGGGCAGGAATTGCTGCCCTGCAGCCACCACCGCGCTGTCGTCTGTCATCAGGCGGAAAATGGGGGTGTCAAGAGCCCCATATATGCCGATGAAAAGCACTGCGAGGCCGGCGCTCCAGGTAAAGACGCCGCGCACAGCACTGCGCAGCCCCTCTTCGTTTTTCTCTCCGATAAAACGTCCGCTGAGGGCCTCGCCGGCAAAGGCGAAGCCATCGGTAAGATAGGAGAAAATCATCAGCAGCTTCATGATTATAGAGCTCACGGCCAGCATCATGTCGCCATAGCGGGCCGAGATGACGGTGAACCCGATATACACCGCAATGAGCCCCAGCGAACGCACGAACAGATTGCGGTTCATCGCAAAGAAAGGCCTGAGCGAACCGGAAAAAGTCTCCCGCAGGCTGAAGCCCGAGAAAACCTTACGGTATCTGGTCCACAGCATAAGCAGCGCGGCCAGCAGTCCGGTCCACTGGGCAATGAGGGTGCCCGCGGCGACCCCGCAAAAGCCCAGGTGCGGAAAAAACCACAGGCCGAAGCCGAGCAGGATGCTGGAGACGATATTCACACCGTTCACAATCAGATCGGTAGCCATGGGCCTAAGGGTGTCCTGCATGCCGATGAACCACCCCTTGAGGGCGAACAGGCTCAGGGTGGCCGGCGCGGCCCAGATGCGGATGTAGAAGTAGCGCTGTGCGAGCTGCTGCACCTCGGGAGTACACCTTATGAACAGGAACGCGGCCTTGAAAATGACCCACTGCAGCACTATCAGCAGCAGTCCGGCCGCCAGGGCGATGCCAAGGGAGCGGGCCAGAGCCTGAGCCTGGTCGCGGGTGTCGCCCCTCCCGAAGGCCTGGGCGGTGACGCCCCCGGTGCCCGTCCTCAGGAAGCCGAAGCACCAGTACACCAAATCGAAAATGGTGGTGCCGATGGCAATGCCGCCCAGCAGGGTCGCGGCCGCGAAACCCTCTTCGCCGTCCAGGTGTCCGACCACGGCCATATCCACCATCCCCACCAGAGGGACGGTGATATTGGCCAGAATGCTCGGCACAGCCAGCCGCAGGATTTCCCGATTGAGTTTCATCGCCCCAAAGTTAGCATACTTTCCCTTTCCCGGCAATCGACAAGAGACCGGTACTTTTCGGCAATCAAGAGCGTAGCATACGCCGCTGGAAGTCGCTCTGGGGCCGGCCGCTCCGCTCTGGAGCCCGAAATCGGCCCCCAGAGCGGGCGACACCCCTCCACAGCACACCACACGCCCCTCCGCCCGCTCTTGATTGCCGGATTACGGAACATATCTCAGCACTTCGCTTTCCGGCAGGCGGATGAGATTCGCAATCTGTCGGATGGTCATCCGGTGACGA
>CACXHG010000055.1 GCA_902767355.1 uncultured Bacteroidia bacterium | reverse complement strand
GGAAGAAGGACTTGTCAGCGTCAATGAAGGTGGCTTCGTGGTAATGGACGACAACGGAAAAATCAGCGTGGAGCGATAGCCAGTGAGCCCAGAACAGCCCGGATTACTCATCGCTGGCGCTCAAGGTTTAAAGTTCGCTCCAGAGACGGAGCTGTACCCTCCACAGCAAATAAAAAAAGCCGGTCAACCGGCTTTTCTCATTATTGCGTCCCACCAGCGGTCGGGGAGGAGCCAGTGGAAGAAGATGGCGGTGTGGGAGCCGAAACCGGTGAGGTAGCGGGTGCGCGGCCGGCGGGAGTTGACCGCCTTGGAAATGGCGCGCGAGATGACCGTCGGCTTGGAGATGATGTTGCCGGTGTAGCCCTTGCGCAGGAAGGCGGCTTCTGCCAGTCCGGCCTTTTCATAGGCGGTGCCGCGGGAGCTCTCTTCCAGATGGTCGGCGGCAATCAGGCCCCAGTTGGTCTTGATTGCGCCTGGCTCTATTATGCTCACGTCTATGCCGAAAGGTTTGAGCTCTATGCGCAGGGCGTCGCTGAGCGCCTCCACCGAATATTTGGACACATGGTACCATCCGCCAAACTGGAACACGGTTTTGCCGGCCACCGAGGCTATGTTGATTATGCGACCGCTTCCCTGGGCGCGCATGTGGGGGAGGACCAGCCGGGTGAGGGCTGCCAGGCCGAACACGTTGACCTCCAGCTGACGGCGGGCGTCTTCCATAGGGACGTTCTCTATGGCGCCGAAAAAGCCGTAGCCGGCGTTGTTGACCAGCACGTCTATGCGGCCCTCTGCGGCGATAACCTCGGCCACGCCAGCCTCCATCGAGGCCTGGTCGGTGACGTCCATCTTGACGGGAACTACGCCCACGGAGCGCAGCGGCTCTATTTTATCCACCCTGCGGGCAGCCCCATAGACCTTGTGCCCCTGCCGGGCCAGCATCAGGGCGGTATCGTAGCCGATGCCGCTGCTGGCGCCGGTGAGAAGGATAACCTTGGATTTCATATTATTCTACGATTCTGCCCGTAGCGTCGATGCTGCTGCAGGCGGCGGCGTTGGCCTCGTCGGTGTCGATGTGCATGGCCAGGGCGTACTTGGGCGATACGCGCACCACGGTGTCGCCGAAGATGGTCTTGCGGCCGGTCTCCTGCTCAATTTCTACCTTGACTATCTGGCCGTTGACAACCCCGAAGGCCTCGGCGTCGGCGGGTGTCATGTGTATATGTCTCTTGGCCACTATAACGCCTTCTTTCAGGTCAACTTCGCCGCAGGGGCCGATGATCTTGCAGGGCGCGCTGCCGGCAACGTCGGCGCTCTCGCGCACCGGCGCCACGATGCCCAGGGTGCGGGCGTCGGTAAACGACACCTCAACCTGATTCTCGGGGCGGACGGGTCCCAGAATGGACATCTTGAGGCTGGACTTGGGTCCTACGACCTCGACTTTCTGGTTGGTGGCAAACTGGCCGGGCTGGGAGAGAGCCTTTTTGAATTCGAGCTCGAAGCCCTTGCCGAAAAGTATTTCCAATGTTTCCTGAGTGACGTGCACGTGACGTGCGGAAGTTTCGATTTTGAAGTTCATATCTAAAGTGTGTAAAATAAGTCGTTTAGAAAGGATATCCTATACCGAGGTGAACGGTGTAGCCATTGCGGCCGAACCACTCGGCCGGCTTGAGCCAGCGCTGACTGGCAGGGTCATAGCCTTTTATGCCCAGATCGACGCGCACCAGCAGCAGGCCGAAGTCCAGGCGGGCCCCGACGCCCCAGCTCATGGCTGTGGATTTGAGAAGGTTGTCAAAAGAGAACACCGACAGCATATAGTCGTCGTCCATGAACCCGGTCTTCTTGGGAAGGTTCCAGATGTTGCCCACGTCGGTAAACAGGGCGCCGTTCAGCTTCCAGAACAGGGGGAAGCGCAGCTCCAGATTGGCCTCCAGCCTCATGTCGCCCACCTGGTTGTAGATGGCGAAGGTATTGTCCAGAGGCGCATTGCCGGGGCCGATGGTGCGGGACTGCCAGCCGCGCATGGAGTTGGCTCCGCCAGCGTAGAACATCTGCTCCATAGGCATGAAGAAGGAGTTGCCGTAGGCATAGCCGACTCCCGCCAGGAAACGGGCGGCGAGCGCCATTTGGTTTTCGCGGCCAAAGCGCAGGGTTTCCACCGTGCTCACCTGGGCGCGAAGATACTGCGAGTAGGGAATGCCCCAGATGAGGTATTGCCCGCGGCGGTTTTCCTGCCACAGACCCTTGGCCAGATCCAGCACAGCGCCGCTGCTTGCCAGGTCGGCGCGCACATAAAAGTAGCTCACCGAAGGGTTTACCTGCGGGACAGTGGTATAGTAGAAAGACGCCGTGCTGCCCAGGTCAAAGTGGTCCTGGTATTGATACTGCAGGTAGCTGCTGTTCAGGCTCTGGTAAAACTCCTGGTCTATGTTGAAGATCTTGATGACGCTCAGATGCGGGATGTTGATGGAAAAGCGCATCCTGGGCGAGGCGCTCCAGCTATAGCCGTAGGAGCCGGACAGGATGTTGCGGGTGTATTCCGGGCGGTTCTGGTAGTTATAGACCAGCGCCACTTCGGTGGCCGGCAGCGAAGATGTGCGGCTCTTGATGAAAGGCAAAAAGAGCAGCTTGGGGAAGGTCAGACCGGCCGAGATGGCGAATTCGTTGCTGCGGGCGGGGTCGTAGAACTTGAACTGGAAATTGCCCCTGAACCCCAGGCTGAGCACTTCGCCACCGTGAAAGATGTTGAAGTGGTTGTAGAGCAGCGAGGGGGCGATGCCCACCAGGCCGGCCGAGTTGGTGGAGATGTCCATGTTCACCTCGAAGTTCTGCAGCTTGGAGGGCGTGAGGGCTATCGTGCAGTCTATCTGGTCGGTGGAATCCACCGGAGAAAGGCTCACGTTGACGGTGTTGAAGATGTGGTTGCCGGCAAAACGCTGGTAGGTGGTGCTCACAAGGTCCTCGCTGTAGAGCATCCCGCTCTCTATGAGGTTGGTCTCTTCCAGGAAAGACGGCTTTACGCTGAGCCCGCGCCCCAGGTCGTAATTGACATTGCGTATCCGGTACTTGGAGTGCGGCTGCGCCATGGAGGGCGACTCGTTGCGGGTGTAGTCCCGCAGCTCTATCCTGAGGGCCGAGGAGTCCGGCACCGAAGTGGTATCGGCAATGTTGAACATGTAGTTTTTGGTGAAGCCGTAGTAGCCCCTGCCACGCAGCAGGCCGGCGATACGCTCCGCTTCTTTCTCCAGGCTCTCTTCGGCCAGGGGAAGGCCCAGGCGGATGGTGCGCCTTGCGGAATCTTCCTTGAAAATCTTGGCGATGGCCTGGTCGTCCACCACATATTTGAGGTCCCGGATTGGATACTGTTTGCCCAAGGTTACGATATAATTGACCTTGGCGCGCTTTTTCTTGTGGTTGCGCGTCACCACGGTGTCAACCTTGGAATTGTAGTAGCCCTTGTATTCCAGATGGCGTATCATTCCGGTGCAGGAAGAGGCGATAAGGGCGTCGTTCAGTACCACCGGCTCGCGTGAAAAAAGCTTGAGACCCATCCTCTTGGCGCCCTTTTCGGACTGCTTGATGTAGGCCGCCAGGTCGCTCTTGGGGTACTTGTGCGAGTTGGTTATGGTCACTTTGTTTTTCTTGAGCTCATACTCGCCTTCTGCCAGTTTCTTCGTGCTTGAACAGGAAGCCAGTGCCGCGGCCAGCAGCACCAGCAGGGAAAATATGATTGCACGCCTGTTCATTTATAGAGTATAAATTATGCAAATTTAGTTATTTTTGTGTATGATTTCAAAGGCAGAAATAAAAAGGATTCACGCTTTGCGCACAAAAAAGCAGCGCGAAGAAAGCGGGCTGTTTGTGGTGGAAGGGGAGAAGATGGTGGCGGAGGCCCTTTCGAGCGGCTTCGAGGTGGAAGCGGTATATCGCACAGAAGACATTGGCCAGGAGGCGATGAGCCGCATGACCATGCTGTCTTCGCCATCGCCGGCGCTGGCTGTGCTGCGCATTCCTGAACCTATGCAAGAGTCTCAAATACAGGCGCTTGTCGAATCCCGCCCGCTCTGCCTGGCGCTGGACGGCGTGCGCGACCCGGGCAATCTGGGCACCATCGTGCGCATAGCGGACTGGTTTGGCATAGATGCCGTTTTCGCCTCTGAAGATACCGTGGAACTCTACAACCCAAAGGTGGTGCAGGCCACCATGGGCGCCATTTTCCGCCGCAAGGTGATTTACTGCGACGTGGCGGCGGTGGCGCGCCGCTTCTCCGGAGCGGGAATGCCGGTCTATGGAACTTTTCTCGACGGCGAAGATATTTAT
>CACXHG010000054.1 GCA_902767355.1 uncultured Bacteroidia bacterium | reverse complement strand
TCCGCATAACGGCTTTCCGCGGAGAGCAGGAAGCGGGCCGGGAGGGCTGCCTGTCGATACCCGGCCGCCGCGGAAATGTGCTGCGCTGGCGCGACATCGATATCTGCTATACATCGTTGGCTTCCGGACGGGATACGACAGAGCGGATCCAGGGCTTCACGGCCGTCATCTTCCAGCACGAGACCGACCATCTGAAGGGAATTCTCTATACCGACAAGCTGGTGCAGGAGTAAAACCCGCTGGGTTCTCTGCCGCGAGAAGCATATATCGCGGCTTTCGTGTCTGTCGCGTCAGAGATTACGATTCCCCGAAGAAGGCTTCCATACGGTCGCGGATTTCGTAGAAGATGGGAGTGGGATTGCCTTCGCGGTCCAGGTGGAGGCGGTGTTTGGCCATAGGGTAGGCGTGGTGTTCGGCGCGGATGCCGAGTTGCAGCGCCCTCTCGTGGACGGACGCCGTGCCGTACATGTAGGGCGCAAAGATGCGCGACGGGCCCCAGGCGGCCTTCTTGAACGGATATCCGCCGCGATACGGCATAATAGGATCTTCAGTGGCCTGGAATGACAGGATAGGGGTGGAGGCGTTTTCGAGCACCGACAAATCCCGGACGGAGCCCCAGAAATTGCCGATAGCGCGGATGGCGGGGTGATTGCCGGCCGGCCGGAAGGCCAGCCGCAGGGCGACTATGGCCCCGGCACTGGTCCCGGCGGCGAAAATCCGGTCGGAATCTACACATAAGTCGCTGCGACCCAGCAGATAGGCAAGTGCGGCGTCGGCGTCCTCCACCGCCCTGTCTTCTGCCTTGCAATAGGCCCGTTTGCCCAGGCGGAAGCCCATGCGATAGTTGATTGAGACGGCCACATAGCCCAGCGAGGCGAAATGCCGGCACCAGAGCGACTGGCCCATCTCGTTTTTGTTGCCGATGAAAAAGGACCCGCCGTGCATCATCACTAGCAGCGGCCGCCGCCCGCAGCCGGACCCGGCCGGCTTGTAGATGTCCATATCCAAGTCAAGGGGCTTCATCTTGCCTGGAAACAGGGTCACAGGCAGGCTGCCGCCCGGGTCCTCAGAGGCTTCTTTCCAATAGCCAGGAGCCCGGGCATAGACAACATCGCGCTCTATGTCAACCTCGTACATCGGAATTTCTAGATATACTTCTCCAGAAGGGCAGCTATCTGCTCGCGGCGCTCCAGCAGGAACTGAGGGTCCTGGATGTAATACTTCTCGGGGTGGTTGGCATCGTCGTCCATAAAGACCTCTTCCGGCAGCACCAGCAGCTCGCGGGCTTTTGCGGCATCGGCCTCGTTCATGGCCGGGATGCGCTCCCCGAGCATCTTGAGATATTCATAATCCTCTATGCCGTCGCGGTTGATTTCCATACGGATGCAGGGGATGGGCTCGCCGGTATAAGCCGTGGTTTTGTCTTCGTTGGGGTGGCGGTTGTTTGGGTAGAACATAATGCCGTCGCCGCAGGCGAAGAATTCGGGGCCGCTCTTGCCCATTCCGTAGCAGTCGGGGGTCTCCCAGACGTTCATCAGCTGGCCTTCTGGCATTATGCAGGCGGAGTTCCAGCAAGTAGCGCTCCAAATCAGGATGCCTTTCATCCCGTACATATACGATGCCCATAGCCACAGGCGCAAGTCAATGCCGTTGTGGTCCACGAAATTGGTGAAGTAGGGATACTTGGTGGCGCAGCACAGATAGCTCCAGACCTCCTGTCCGGGTCCGCTGTAGTCGAACACCTTGGGGTGGTTGTCAAAGCAGTTCCAGCTCACGCAGCTGATGTCGGTCACGTCGGCCACGTCAAAGTCCGCCGGCGTTTCAAGCCAGGTGACCTGCTCCGTCATGAAGGTGCGGATGCGTGGGGCGTATTTCTTCATGAGGGTGTGCACCTCGCGGATATAAGGGTAGGCGGGCTCCAACGGCTCGTCTCCCCAGTAGATGTAGCATTTGTCCAGCACGCCGGCCTTCTCAAGACCGTCCTGCAGCTTGGGCAGGTAGTCTGCCATAAGCGCCTCGTGCTCCGGGGTGCCGAACTCATAGCCGCCGAAAGTGCCCCTGGTATAGCCGCCCGGGCCGCAGCTGCCCAGACCCTCGACATCTATCACGAAAGAGTTGAACCCTCCTTCGCCAAAGTATTTGGCTGCAACCTTGTTGAACTCGGTGAAATCGAGGCTGACCGTGTTGTCGGGATTGATGGTGGTCTTGATGGGAGCGTACCAGAACGGGTTGTACGGCGAAATCTTATAGTCCAGGAATGCATCCAGATACTTGTAGAACGACTCTTTCTGCTGCTCAATTGTCTTGAGATTCTCGTAGTTAATCACGTGGTCGAACCATAGGCCGTAGCCGCTGGAAACACTGGGGGTCTTGGGCAGGGCAAAAGAGCGTACCTTCACCTTCAGGGGAATGGTGACCTTCCAGCCGTCGGCGGCGGTGAGCACCACCCGGCCGCGGTAGCAGCCCTTGCGGCGCGACTCGGGAGTCTTGAGCGTAATCCAGAAGGATGTGTTTTCGCCTGCCGGCAAGTCCTCTGCAACATCGTAGAGCGGCAGCGGGTCGGGCCATTGGCCGGTGTAGCCGAAACTGTCGCTGGGAGTGCGCACGGTGACGTATTCTACCTTGCGCACCTTGGCCTCGACGCCCTTGGGCAAACCCTTGACGGCCACCTTTACAGACTGCAGGGGAGTTTTGGGGTTGACCACCACGATGAACGATTCGTACTCGTTCTTTGCCGACGTCAGCTGCACGCGGCGGCCTTTGCGCTGTGCCACCGGGGTGTCTTTCATAGGCTTGTAGCAGCCCTCGGCCCACCACACGGCAGCCTTGGCATTGTCTTTAACCAGATAGCCATAGCCGCCCTGGGCTTTCATATAGGGGTCGCACTTTTTCAGTTTCTCTGCCTTCCACTCTTTGGCGCTCGCGGCAAAGGGAACAACGGTCAGGGCCGCCAAAATGGCGACTGCGGCGACAAACAACTTTTTCATAATATATTATTTGGTCAAAATCACCGCGAAGCCGCCGCCGGAAGCCATGAAGATGTCCAGGGTGTCGTCGGCTTCGACATCCTTGAACTCGTGCACAAAGTCGGTGGCGTGGATAAAGGCGTTCTTGCCGTCGCGGTAAATTTCTGCCTTCCAGTCGCCGTCGCCCAAAAAGTCGAGGGGGATGGACACGCTGCGGCCGTCCCAATTGGTGATGCCGCCCAGGTACCAGGTGTCACCGCTGCGCTTGGCCATGATCACGGATTCGCCAACCTTGCCGTCTATGCCCACTGTCTCGTCGAACACGGTCGGGATGCGGGAGATGAATGAGAGGCACTCGGGCTCTTTGCGGTAGGCGGACGGGCCGTCGCAAAGCATACAGAGCGGGGAGTCGAAAATCACGTATTCGCCCAGCTGGTGGCAGCGGGTGCCCTGGCTCATAGGCTCGCGGCTCTTGAGATATGTGCTCTTGGAGCCGTTGCGCATAGCGCCCTGGGTGTAATCTACCACTCCGGAGGCCATACGGATATAGGGGAAGGTCACGTCGTTGAGCGGCATGTCTATCTCTATGCCGCTCCACTTCATATTCTCCAGCCCAAAGACGCCCTCGTAATTCAAAACGTTAGGGTAGGTGCGGTTCAGGCCGTGGGGCTTGAAGGCGCCGTGGAAGTCCAGCACCAGGTGGTATTTGGCGGCGATGCGGGCGGCTTCTGTGTAGAACTCGAGCATGGGCTGGTCGTCGCGGTTCATAAAATCGACCTTGAAGCCCTTGATGCCCATCTTGGAGTAGTGGGCGCATACCTTCTCGAT
>CACXHG010000053.1 GCA_902767355.1 uncultured Bacteroidia bacterium | reverse complement strand
TTCCAAGGTCGGCACCATCGCCGGCTGTATGGTCAAGGAGGGCAAGCTGACCCGCACCGCCAAGGTGCGCGTGATCCGCGACGGCATCGTGGTCTATTCCGGTGTGCTGGGCTCTCTGAAGCGCTTCAAAGACGATGTCAAGGAAGTGGCTGCAGGCTTCGACTGCGGTATGAACATAGAGAACTTCAACGACATCAAGGTGGGCGACGTTATCGAGGCCTACACCATCGTAGAAATCAAGAGAACGCTATAAGAGCTTTTTGTAGCGACGCATATTGCGTTCAAGCGCGCTTTGCCAGGGTTCGGCTTCTATGCCGAACTCTTGCTTTATACGGCTGCAGTCAAGATAGGAATACTTGGGCCGGGTGGCTTTCTGGGGGTATTCGTCGGAGGGTATGTCCACGACCTGGCAGCCGACACCGGCGCAGTGCATGATGGCCGCCGCAAAGTCGCTCCAGCTGCAGGCGCCCCGCCCGCTGAAATGATATATCTCGCCGCGCCGCTCTCCGATGCGGGGGATGATGCGGGCTATGGCGTCGGCCAGCGAGTCGGCCGCGGTGGGGCTGCCGATCTGGTCGCACACCACGCTCACGCGCTCACGGCTGCTGCCCAGCGCCACCATTGTCTTCATAAAGTTCTTGCCGTAAGGCGAATACAGCCAGGCTGTGCGGATAATCACGCCGCGGCATCCGGCCTGCCGCAGGGCCTTTTCGCCGGCCAGCTTGCTTGCGCCATAGGCGCTCAGCGGGGCGGGGGAGTCGCTCTCGCTGTAGGGGGCGCCCTTGCTGCCGTCAAACACAAAATCGGTGGATATATGGACGAGCGCCGCGTCTGCCTTCTTTGCAGCCTGGGCAAGGGTCTTCACGCCCGTCTCGTTGATTTTATAGCAGAGCTCGCGGTCTTGCTCGGCCGCCTCTACATTGGTATAGGCCGCGCAATTAACAATTACCTCTATGCCGTGCTCTTTTATAAAGCTCTCTACTGCAGCGCAATCGCATATATCAAGCTCGAGGTCGGTGGCAAAAACTTGCTTGCGGCGGCGCAGCCTGCGCTGCAGTTCGCGTCCAAGTTGGCCGCCGGCTCCGGTGATCCAAATATTCATTGTCGAATTATTTTTTCTTACACAAAAGTAGCCTATCTTTGTAAAATTAACAATTATGCGCTATGGATTACAATACATATAGAGAGAAACTGATTCTGCCCGAATACGGACGCCACGTGCAGAAGATGATAGAGCGCGTCAAGGGCATTGAGGACAGGGAAAAAAGAAACGAGCAGATTCAGGCTGTGGTGAATGTGATGGCGCTGCTCAACCCTTCGCTCAAGGATTATCCCGACTACAAGCGCAAGCTTTGGGACCACGTATATGTGATTGCCGGCTACGACATCGATATAGATTCTCCTTTCGAGGCGCCCACCCCGGCGCAGGTCGCCAGCCGCCCGGACCCTATTCCGGTGGACAAGACTCCCCTGAAGGCCAGCTGCTACGGCCGCAACATAGAGAACATGATAGACCTGGTGGCCGGCATAGAAGACGAGACCGTGAAGGTGGAGATGATCCGCAACCTGGCCCGCTATATGCGCCAGCAGTACCTCATCTGGAACAAGGATACGGTTGCCGACGAAACCATTCTCAAGGATATGGCGCGCCTGGCCGACGGCAAAATCACAATTCCGGAAGGTCTGGAGCTCGGTGCCGTCAAGGGCGAGTTCAACCGTCCGCGTCCGCTGGATGCCCGTGGTGGCCAGAACTTCAAGAAGAAAAACAAAAAGAAACACAAGAATAACAATCAGTAGAGATGGCCGCTAAGACGAAGAAGAAAAAGAAGAAGGGCGCGCGCGAGCCGTTTCTCAAACCCGAGCACAAGGTCGCCATACGCATATTGCTGGGGCTTCTGGCCCTGGTGGTGACAGTGATCGTGACCGCTTCTTTGGTCTCCTACGCATTCACCTGGAAGGCGGACTACAGCATCAAGTCCAACCCGGAAATGTGGGCGGAATATGTCTCCACGCAGAATGTCTGCGGCAAGGTGGGTTATCTCATCTCCGACTTCCTCATCGGCCGGCTCTTCGGCGTAGGGGCTTATTGCATCCCGTTCTTTCTGGCGGCGGTCACCATAGGCTGCTTCCGCATCCGCAGGGTGCGCCTGCTGCGCTGCTTTCTGCTGTGCCTGATGGGGGCCATAGTCATTTCGCTCGCGGCCTCGTTTGTGTCCGGCTTCTGGAACGACTTCGTGCTCTCCACTGGCGCCGGCGGTTCCTATGGCTATTACGTAAACAAGTGGCTCACAGCATCTTTGGGGCAGCTTGGCGCTGGGTTGGTGATAGGCCTGCTGCTGATACTCTGGCTGGTGCTCTGCTCCGGCAAAGTGGCCCTGGCGATAGACAACTTCATCTATAAGGCCTTCAATCGTCCGAGAAGGGTCGTTCAGCAGGAAGAAGCGGCTGTGGCTCTGGCAGAAGAAGCCCCTCAAAGCGACGTACGCATCACGCTCGAGCCCGGCGAAACCCTGCTGGGTGAGCCGGAAGACGAGGATGCCGAAGTGGTTGAACCTGAGCCTAAAGAAGAAGACGAGCCGGAAGATGTCATAGATCTGGCCGGCGATCAGCCTTCGTCGGACGTGAAGATTACAGTGGAGAAAGGCGGCTACGACCCCGAGGCCAATATGGAGGCCGACGAGATGGCGCACCTCTACAACCCGCGTCTGGACCTTTCAAAATACGAGTTCCCGCCCATTTCGCTGCTGGACGACTATAAGGACAAGTGGTACGAAATCTCCATGGACGAGATGGAGCGCAACAAGAACCGCATCGTCCACACCCTCGGCAGCTATAAGATCAAGGTAGAGAGCATTTCGGCCAAGAAGGGCCCGACAGTGACGCTCTACAAGATACGCCTGGCAGAGGGTACCCGTATCGCCCAGGTCAAGCGTCTGGAAGAGGATATCGCCATGTCGCTGGCAGCCAAGGGCGTGCGCGTGCTGGTGCTGGAAGGCGCCATAGGCATAGAGGTGGCCAACGAGAAGCCCAGCGTCGTGCCGCTGAAGATGATCCTCAATTCGCCCCAGTACCGCGAAAAGAGCGCCAAGATGGAGTTGCCCGTGGCCCTGGGCATCACGGTGACCAACGAGCCTTTCTTCCTGGATCTGGCGCGCATGCCGCACCTTCTGGTGGCCGGTGCCACCGGTATGGGTAAGTCGGTGGGCCTCAATGCTATAGTGGCTTCGCTGCTGTATGCCAAGCATCCTGCGGAGATGAAGTTTGTGATGGTCGATCCCAAGAAGGTGGAGCTGGACTTCTACGCCGCCCTGGAGAAGCATTTCCTGGCGGTGCTGCCCGATTCCGACGAGGTCATCATCACGGACACTACCAAGGTGGTGCACACCCTGCGCAGCCTCTGCACGGAGATGGACGCCCGCTACGAGCTGCTTCGCGACGGCGGCGTGCGCAAGATCACCGAATACAACGAGAAATTCCTGAACCGCAAGCTCAACCCGCTCAAGGGGCACAAGTTCCTGCCGTATATCGTGGTTGTGATAGACGAGTTTGCGGATTTGCTGATGACTGCCGGCCGCGAGATAGAGGAGCCTATCGCCCGTCTGGCGCAGAAGGCCCGTGCGGTGGG
>CACXHG010000052.1 GCA_902767355.1 uncultured Bacteroidia bacterium | reverse complement strand
CTGTGGTGATGACATCCTTGCTGCCCGGAGTGGAGAAATGGGCATAGTTGAAACCGTTGGTAAAGCCCACCGTCATAGACCACGGGTGTTTGTTGTACTTGATGTGGATGCGTTCGTTGGTGTAATAGTTGTCGGTGTTGTTCTCTTCGAAGCCGCTTGCACCGCTGTAGAACCTGCTCCCGCTTTCGTCACCCCAGAACTGCTCCATAAATGCCGAATAGTCGGTGCGGCCCGCCTCCAGCGGCTCTATAGTCCGGGAGGCCCTGTAGCCCAGCGAATTACTGTAGCTGCCGCGAAGGTTCAGCTCCATAGTCAGGGTCCGCTCTTTGTTGATGGGAGAGTTGTAGCCGGCATTGATATTTACATAGCTTCGCGGCCGCTTTGCATTGACGGGGACATAGTACTGCACGCCGTGAGTGTCATACCAAAAGGCGGTAATCACCGGATGCAGCGTAATATTGTACGACAATTGCGCGTTCAGTGAAGAGAATTTCTTTGGAAATCCCTTGCGCAGCGACAGGGCGGAGTATAGAGAGCTGTACGGGCGCAGGTAAATGTTGCCGGCGCTTATTCTTGTCGGATTGGACACATCCAGCGTGGGCAGCATCTGATAGCTGGAGGGCTGGCTTTGTATGCCGGAGACATAGAAGAAGATATTCGTGGATTCTTTAAAGTAGCTGATGTTGACCCTTGGTATCAGGCTCCATATCCACTCCTCGCCGGTCAGGGATTCTGCACCCTGGGCGCGGGAGAACAGGCGGTTCTGGATACCTTCTGCAGAGGCGCCGAGGCCAAACTGCCAGCCGTTGCTGATATACGACCCGGTGGCGCCATAGCTCTGCCTGAGGTAGCGGCCGTCGGACAGTGTCGAATAATAATCGTTGGCGCTGCCGTCGGCATTGAAGGCGTCGCGAAGCGAATAATTCCAGCTGCCGGAAAAGGCTGTCTGGGCCGACAGCCTGAATTTTTTGCCCAAAGGTTCGGTGTAGGCTAAGTTGGCCCCGATGCGCTGGGATTTGCTGAAGTTGTTGGAATACAGGTCGATGACTTGCATCTCACCGCCGGCCATAGTATTGGAATACTCACTGCCTGTGCCGTGAGTATTGTCAAAAGCGTAATTGATATTGCCCGTCACCGAGCGCATCATGTTTCCGCCGATTCCTTTGTAACCGGCGCTGGCGTATGTGCCGAAACCTTTGTTTATACCGCCATCCCGGGCGGTGCGTGAGCTGCTGTTAAGCATCATCGACTCCCGCGTCGTTTTCATATCCGATTCAGAGTCGGAATGGGATTCGTGACGGCCGAAATTGGCGGATACATTGTATGTAAAATTGCCCGACTCCTTTCTGGCAGAAGCATTTGCCTGGATGGAATTGCCCTGACGGAAACCTTTTTCGGTGGATTCGGAGAGCATGTCGCCGGCTTCCTGAAAGGTGGTGCGCAGGGTCTTGGAGGCCGATTCTATGCCGTGGTAATTATAGGAAGTTGATGCGGCCAGCTCGACATCTTTTACGCGTGTTGTTACGCCGTTTATGCCCAGCTGGGCCGATGTGGTCAGACCTCCGCCGCCACCGCCTATTGTAAATGACTGCCCGTCTTCGGTGACGAAGGTCTGTCCGCCGTCGGAAATGTTTGACGCGTTGCCGACAAACGTCAGCTGATCCTTCGGATTGTAGGTGGAGGCCATCGACTTGACGCTGAATAGCAGGCCGCGGTCGTCGCGCAGCTCGTTGTCAGAAAAGTCCAGCGTCGTGCCGCCCTTGGCCGCGACGTTGCCGAACCATCCATCCTCATATTCTTTCTTGAGCGCCACATCCACCTCCTTGGTCCGTTTGCCGTCCGCAATGCCTGTGACGCGCTCCTGGTCCGACTTCTTGTCAATCACGCGAATCTTGTCCACTATCGATGCCGGCAGGTTGTTCAGCGCCATCGACTGGTCCTCGAAGAAGAAAGTCTTGCCATTCACGGTGATGCGGCTCACCTCTTCGCCGTTTACCCGCACCTTGCCGTTCTCTGAAATGTCTATGCCGGGCATTCGGGTCAGCAGGTCCTTGAGCACTGCGTTCTTGTCCTGAAGGAACGCCGCCGCGTGATATTCTATCGTGTCTTGCTTTATCACTATGGGGTTGCCTATGTCGCTTATCATCGCCGCCCGGATGAACTCATCGTCCACCTGCATCTGCACTATGCCCATATCCTCAAGTCCGCGGCGGAAATACATCTGTTTGACATACGGCTTGAAGCCCATCATCTCCACGTGGAACTTATACTCCCCGAAAGGCACCTCGCGCAGCGTGGCGGCGCCCAGCGTGTCGGTGAGGGCG
>CACXHG010000051.1 GCA_902767355.1 uncultured Bacteroidia bacterium | reverse complement strand
CGGCACCTACGGCAGCGGCCTGCAGGTGCAGCGCTACCTGTTCATCCCCACCAAGCCTTATGTGACCGGCCTGGATTTCACCGGAGCCGAAGACCTGACCATAGAGGCCTATGGCGCCAAGCTGATGGTGGAGGGCTGGATGGAGCTGCTGGCCTTTATCCGCTGCAAAAATGTCACCGTCAAGGGCTTGCAGATAGACTACAAGCGCCACAACAACATCGAGGCGGTGATCACGGCCGTAAACGGTGATACTGTAGAAGCCGAGTTCGACACGGATTATTACAAATACAGCGACAAGGTGGTCCAGGGCCGCACCGAGTTCTACAGCCCCGCTACCGGCTACTTCTTTGACGGCGACTGCACCGGGCTCACTTCTCCCGCCCCGGGCAAGATCCATTATAAGTTCAGCAAATGCAGCGCCAAGGTCGGCGACATACTGATAGTCAAGCACGGCGGCCACTACCGCCCCTGCTACATGCTGCGCGAGAGCGAGAATGTCACCCTGAAGGACATCGTCATCTACAGCTTCCCTGGCATGGGCGTCGTGGGCCACGAGACCACCGACATACTGCTGGACCACATCCAGATAGTTCCCTACCCCGGCCGCTACACCAGCACCACCACCGATGCCACCCACTTCACCTCGTGCCGCGGCACTATCACCATCCGGAACTGCATGTTCCGCGGCTGCCTGGACGACTGCACCAACATCCACAATTACTATTGGTACCCTTATGCCCAGGAAGATGCCAACAAAGTAGAAATCCGCGTAGAGAAGGCCGACCTGCACGCCCAGTCGCTGGACTTCCCCCGCAAGGGCGACACCCTGAACCTGATTCACCGCCGCAACCTGGAGCATTTCGACAAATATGTTGTGCATGCCGTGGACACTTCCTGGACAGACTGGAAGGTGGTCGTAACCCTGGACAAACCCATCAGCAAAGAGCAGTGCGACAGCTGTTTCCTCTACAACAACACCTTCGCCTTTGCCAACATCGTGAACAACACCGTCATCTCCAAGTGCGGCCGCGCCTTCTATGTGAAGGTACCGCGGGCATACGTGGGCTACAACAAGATTATGAAGACCTCCATGAGCGCCCTCAAGCTGGGCGGCGAACTCTGGTGGCACGAGGCCGGCCCCATGCGCGACATGATTGTGGAGCACAACTACATCGCCAACTGCAATTATCTTCACACCATCTACCCCGAGCCCGACTGGGACGGCTCCGTGATTTATGTCACCTCCGACGTGCTGGAGCACGGCCCCTTTGTCAATTCCGGCCTGGTGGTGCGCAACAACATCTTCACCGACAACTTCGGCACCGAAGTGGTGCTCAACGACTGCCAGGACTGCCAGTTCTACGACAACGTCTGCCCCGGCCTTGGCATCAGGGAAATCCATTGCAGCAACATCACCGTGGACGGCAAGCCCAACCAATCCAGATAAGTTATGAAAAAGCTCACCATCCTGGTCCTTGCTATGGTCGTGTTTGCACTCCAGGTTCAGGCAAAAGATATCGACGTCAAGTCCCTCGGCGCAAAGGCCGACGGCAAGACAATGGTCACGAAGACCATCCAGAAGGCGATTGATGCCGTGTCTGCGGACGGCGGCGGGCGTGTTATTCTCTCCGGCGGCACTTTCCTCTCCGGCCCCATAGAGCTTAAAAGCGGTGTTGAGCTATATATAGAAGCCGGAGCCGTGCTGCTGGCTTCGCCCGACATCAAGGATTTTCCCAACCGCACTGATGCCCGCCACTATGACACAGAAGCCCTGCCGCGCAAGCGCAATGCCGCCTTCATCTTTGCCGATGAGGCCCAGAACATTACCATCGGCGGCCGCGGCACCATAGACTGCAACGGAGGGCACCACGTGAGCCGTATACCCGACAGTGAGTACAAGGGCGGCTGGACCTTCCGGCGCGTCCACCCCACCGAGGAAACCCTGCCGCGCGTGGTATTTTTTGCCGGCTGCAAAAATGTAACCGTGACCGATGTCACAATGACCGGCCAGCCTGCAGGATGGAGCTACTGGATACACGACTGCGACTATGTGGTTTTTGACCGCTGCAAGATCCTTTCGGATATGCGCTATCCCAACAACGACGGCATTCACATCAACTGCTCCAGGGACGTGAGCGTTTCCAACAGCTTTATAGAGGCCGGCGACGATGCCATAATTGTGCGAGCCAACAGCCGTTCGCTCAAGGAGCCGCGCAGCTGCGAAAGAGTCGTAGTGACAAACTGCACGCTCAAGTCCTGGGCATACGCCATCCGCCTTGGCTGGTCCAACGACGGATGTGTGCGCAACTGTATCTTCTCCAACCTGACCATCACCCACAGCTGGCTGGGCATAGGGATGGATTTCCCGCGCGCCGGCTACAACAACGATTTCGGCCAGGAATACAGCTTTATAGAGGATATTCTCTTCTCAAACATCATAATGGACTACATCTACGAGTGCCCCATCCATATGTATGTCGCGCCCGAAGATGTACTCTTCAAGAGCATCCGTAACATCCGCTTCACAGATATCCACGCCCGCAGCCTCTGCGGCATAGAGATATTCTCTCCCGAAGAGCATCCGTTCGAGAATCTGGTGTTCACTAAT
>CACXHG010000050.1 GCA_902767355.1 uncultured Bacteroidia bacterium | reverse complement strand
GAGATGCGGCTGAAGATAGAAAGCGGAGATACCCCCGGCGGCGAACAGCCTGTGCAGCAGACGGTTCTGGTGCCGGTGCGCAGGGCTTACAGTGTTCCCTGCGGCCAGACGCGGCTCGCGCTGCCGCTGATTGCCAACACCGACTACGAGGTAGCCACCGATGCCGACTGGATACACTACGCCGGCACAAAAGCGGTCCGCACCGACAGCGTCATAGTAAATATAGATGCCAACGCCGGTCGCGCCCGCGCGGGCGAAGTGACTTTCACGGCCGGCAACTATTCCACTTCTGTAAGCATCGTGCAGGACGCCTTCGTGCGCTATATCAATTTTTCGAGAAAGGACTTCAGCTTTGAAAGCGGCGGCGGCGTGGCGGAGTTCTCTGTGCATTCGAATGTGGAATACAGCAGCGAAGTCCAGGCCGACTGGCTTAAGCTGGAAGAGCTCAGAGAAGAGGGCGGCCGCAGGGATTTTGCCGTGAGCTGCGCTGCCCACACCGGCACATCAGAGCGCTCCGGCACTATAGTCTTCACTGCAGAAGGCCTTGAGCCCCAGAGCGTAAGGATAACCCAGGCGAAATATGTCGGCCCTGTGCCCGACCCGGTAATCGTGCCTTCCAAGAGGACTCTGGAAGTGGGGGCGGAGGGCGGAATCGTGGAGATGCCGGTGATGACCAACACCAGCTACAGCGTCACGGTAAATGCGGGCTGGGCGGCATATCTCGGCACCCGCGCCGTCACCACGGACAATCTGCGCTTCAGCGTAGAGCCCAATACCTCCGCAGAGCGGGCTGCGACCGTGTATCTGCGCTCCGGCAACCTGACCTCCACTTTTGTGATACATCAGGCCAGAGGCTACCGCCCGCCGCAGAACCTGCCGACCCTGGTCAGCTATATAATGCCTTGCTGCAGAGTGAATAACCGCGGCACAACCTTCCTTGTGAACGGCGGTTGGACCATGAACCACTCCTACAGCGACATAAGCCAGGTGCGCGACATCCTGCAGAAAATCAAGGACGCCGGCATAAATGTCATCTGCATAGACTTTTCCAACGCCAGCCAGTGGGACAGTTACGGCGAATCGGCAGCCCACAGCGGCGACGGCGGGGAATTCTGGTATCAGTTCGGGCCTATGATAGACGTCATAGCCCAGGTCTGCCAGGAGAAAGACATGAAGTATTTCTTTCTGATAGGCAACATCACCACCGCCGGCGGCATCGCTTACTGGAATGGCATTGCCAAGCGTATATGGGACAACTGGGCGCAGACAAGCAGCTACCAGCGCTACGGCTATGGCGACGACCGGCCGCTGCTGATATGCTTCTTGCCGGGCACGACCTACGCCGCCACCCTGCGGCGGGCCGCTGCGGCAAATAAGGACTACCTTGAGCGCTTCCGGGTGGGTACTTGCCAGATAAACAGCGCAATAAGCCCTACGCCGACCGATGGCTGGGGCTATCGCAATTTCTCCGAGAGCAGCGACGGCAAGGTGCGCTTCGCCTGCCCCAACGGCGGCGTGCCCCCGCAGGACTGGTACCGCATCGATGCCGATCTGTGGCAGCGGCGCGTGAACTGGGCACTCGAAGCTAAGGAATATGCGATAATAGGCTCTTACGACGATACTTGCGACGGTATATTCTGGGGTATAGCCAATGTGCGGCAAAGCAGCTCGGACTTCCACAGGAACTCCGAAACCGAAGGCGACCCTTTCATTTACTACAATATCGTCCGCAAAACCATCATGGGTATTGACTAGCCCGGATTTTATTCCGTAATTTGCAATGATATCGCCATCAATGAGAAGACTCCGTATATATATGTGTGCTGCGGCGGCCGCGTTGCTTGCCGCCTGCTCTTCTGACTACAGCCAGCAGCTGGAAGGCCTTCAGACTCAGCTGGATGAATACCGGCAGCAATGCCGGCAGCTGGAAGACAACGCCGCGGCCCTGAAGCAGCTCCTGGATGCCGTCCAGGCCGCCGATGTGCTGCAAAGTTTCGAGCCAATCGCCGAAGATGGCGAAATAGTGGGCTTCAAGGCCGTTTTCAAAGATGCCGGAGAAGTTATCCTATATAATGAAACCACCAGCATCGCCGTGGGGCAGGATGCCGGCAAATACTACTGGATGGCCGGCGGTGACTATCTGCGCGACGCAGATGGCAATCGCATAGAAATCTCGCCGCAGGCGACCCTCCCGCAGTTCCGCGTCAGCGGCGGCCATCTGGAGGTATCGGTGGATGGCGGCAAGAGTTTCTCGCCCCTCGGCGATGTGGATAAATGCCTGATAACCAGAGTGAACGAAGATGCGTCGCAGGTGGTCTTCACGCTTGCCGGCGGGGCAGAAATTATAGTCCCCAAATATCAGGCGCTCACGCTCTCGCTGAGCGGCGACAATCGCAAGATAGGGGCAGGGGAGACGGTGGAGGTTTCCTATAAAATAGAAGGAGCCGAAAATGCCACTCTCAAATTGGTTTGCGGCAGCGGCTGGACGGCGCTTGTAACGGCGGTTTCGGCCACAGAAGGCACCATCGCCATCAACGCCCCGAGCCCCATTGCAGAAGACAAGGTAATCGCCTTGCTCTCAGACGGCAGCGGCCGTATGACGGCAGTGGAATTGCAGTTGGTAGCAGACACTTCTACCAACCCCGAACCGCCGACGCCCCCCGAGGAGCCCATACTCCGGCCGGCCAAGGCCAGCTACAATGTGGCGGCAGAGGGCGGCCATATCATGGCAGATCTCTTTACAAATTTGGATTATAAGGTCGAGACCAGTGCCGGCTGGCTCAAATTCGCCGGGACCAAGGCTGTGCGTACCGACAAGCTGGTCTTCGTGGCGGAGCCCAACACCAGCGGCGAGCGTACGGCCACGGCTACCATCACCTCCGGCGTTTACTCAACGCAGATAACATTTGTGCAGGCGTCGGTGCAGTGGTATCTGCGGGTTTTCCCGGACAATCTCTCTTTTGACTGCTACGACGGGGAGCAGACTCTCACCGTAACGTCGAATGCTGAATATACATGCATCGTTTCCCATGGCTGGGTTTCGCTTTCAGGCGCGAGCAGCGGCAATATAGGCAGATACACGGTCTCCGTCAGTGAGAATCCCGCCTTCGAGCCGCGCACGGCCACCATCACCTTCGCCAGCCAGCAGGCCGGCAGCCGGACTGTCACCATCACCCAGGAGGCCCAGGAGCCTTACCTGGAATTGTCCGAGAGCAGCCTGACCCTCGCAGCCGAGAGCGGCTATAAGACGATAACCGTATGGTCCAACGTGGATTATACGGTTTCGCAGCCGACCCAGAGCTGGCTCAAGTTCTCCGGCACTGCTGCCATCGGGCGGCAGTACTTCACCATCACTGTAGATGCCAATCCGGATTATACAGATCGCACGGCCTCCATCACCTTCTCGGGCCAGGACGTGCCTTCGCAGACCCTCACGGTGACCCAAGTCGGCCGCAAGGCCGTGATTCCGCGCGCCGGACCGGGCGACAATCTCTACACGGCCCCCAGCGGCGCCCACTACCGCTACGGCCCGTCCATAATCCTTAACGACGACGGCTCCATCGACGTCTGGACAAGCAAAGAAGGCGGCAGATATCTGGACTGCACGGCCGACTATCTCTGCCAGGAGAACACCACCCGCAGCAAAGTGCCCGCCGCAGGCCATGTCATAGCCCAGTATTTCAATGTGCAGCACCGCTTTATGCGCGTGATGGTGAATATCTACGGCACGGGCACCACTGCCGACGCCGTGACCCTGAGGCTCTATAAGTGGGCGGGGAGCTACGCCGCCACGGTGGCCGGCTCGCCCATAAGCACCCTTGTCATAAACAATACCGACCAGGTTTCCGCTGGCGGCACCCGCTACAGCATCTATCGCAACAGCGGCCACTCCTGGCTGGAGGCCGGCGAATATCTGTGGACCGCGACCGATGCCAGTTCCGGCGTGGGCTTCTATAAATATTCCGGCGACGGCACCATCTATCTGACCGATTCCAAGTCATATTTAGACGGGAGTGCGGTCTCCGGCTACAATTTCCAGGCGCGGCTGCGCGGCTCGGCCTACAACAGCAGCCGCTATGCCGACAGTTTCGCTTACTTCCATAGCGGCGACGGGGCCCAAAGCTGGACAAAAGATAGGGACGTGATGTTCGGCACCGAAGGTTCGGAGGATTCCTGGAGCATCTGTGACCCCGGCGTTTCCCATTTTGGCGGATGGTACTATATAGGCTATACCAGCGCCAAGGGCGAGCCCGGAGTGTTCAACCACTGCTATCTGGCCCGCAGCCGCAGCCCTCATGGCCCGTGGTACAAGTGGAACGGCAGCGGCTGGGGCGGCGAACCGGTCAAGGTCGTGGAATTTACCGGCGATTCCAGCCACTGGGGCATAGGTGAGCCCAGCATCGTGGTCAAGGACAACACTGTATATCTGTACCATAGTTTTGTCGAAGGCGAGCACAGGGAGACAAGAGTGCTCACTGCTCCCGTCGGCGAAAACTGGCCGGCACAGCTTGTTGCGCACGGTACGGCCTTCGATCAGAGCGGCCTTAGCGGCAGCGACAGCGCCGATGTCAAGTATGTAGAAGATTACGGCCTGTTCTACGCCTTCCATACCTATAACCGCATGACCTCCCTGTCCAAGATCGCGGTCTGGACCAGTACGGACGGCCTTAACTTTATCTATCAAGGCGACATGACGGGCGAATTCAAGGTCGGCATGCATAATATGGGCGTCAGCGGCGACGGCCAGGGGCATATCCGGCTCTCCCGCCAGCAGTATGTGGCCTATGCCTTTACAGGCAACGGCAGCTGGGGCAACTGGAACACCAGGTTTGCGCCCATGTATTTCGAATAGGACAGCTACACAATGCCCATCTCGGAGGCCTTGCGTATCATGCCCGAGACATTCTTTACCCCAAGCTTGGAATATATCCTCTGGCGGTGGGTATTCACCGTATGTACACTCAAAAAGAGCTGCTGGGCAATCTGGGCAGCTGTTAGGCCCTTCACGCTGAGCCTGATGACCTGGATCTCCCTGTCCGTGAGGCCGGAAGCGGATATCTTCTCTTTCTTCTTTGAGAGGATTTCACTCACATAATTGGCCACGTCCTCGTTGGCTACTTCGGCGCTTTTGACAATTTCGCTGCTCTGTTCCATAATCCTCTCTTTGGACAGGTGCTCCACATTCTCGCTCAGGTCCTTAAGTGTAGAGGTAAAGTCGCTGGCCGGCTTTTTGAGCTCCCGGGAGAGGGTAGAGATAAGGTCTTCCTTAAGCTCGTTGATGCGGTTGAGCTCCAGCTTCATGCGCCTCTCCCTGAGAAAGTAGCCCACCAGAACTGCGATAGCGGCGATAGCCAACACGGCAATAACCATCAGCAGCCGTATCAGCTTCTCGTTCTGGCGTATCTGCCGGTTCCGTTCAGCCACTTCGTGGTGGGTCTGTATATCCTCCAGGGATTCCTCGGCCAGCTGGGCAAGATATTGCTGCTGGTGATAGACATAGCGATTGTGGCACTCCAGAGCCTTCTGAGTGTCGCCCACGCGTATATACAGGTTCATCAGGTGATCCAGCAGATTGCTGGCGGTCAGGTGCTCTTCTTCGGGCAGGCTGTCCAGGGCGGAGGTGAAGGACTCTATTGCCTGCTGGTTGTAGCCGCCCTGCTGCAGCCAGCGGGAACGGAAAAGCAGCGCTTCTGCGGCCGTATTGTCCAGATTATGGTTGCGGGCTATGGCTTCGCCCCTGTCTATGTATTCGCCGGCCTTCCTATATATATCGTCGTCCAGAATGTCGTTCCAGCGGTTGAGGTTCGTGTGCAGCGAACCAAGGACATAGCAGGCCTTGGCCTGATTGGCCCAGTCACCGCTTCTTTCAGCCAGGGACAGCGCCTCGAAAGCATATTCCAGGCCCTCCTGGTTGCGGCTGGTTTCTGGCGAAATCTCGGCGTAGGAACATAGTTTGGCTTTGTTCACAAGCGCTGCAGCAAGCTCGCTGTTGTAGCCCTGCTTTCTGGCTATCTGTTCTGCCTGCAAGGCGGCCTGCCAGGCTTCGCTGTCGCGGCAGGCGCGGATATCTGTGCGTGCTATGCAAAGCAGTGCCCTTGCCTGGCGCAGATCGTCGCCGCTATGCTGCGCCATCTCCAGCGCAGAATAGGCATTTGTCATTGCATCGTCCAGCTGGCGCGCCTCTATGCTGCTTTCTGCCTCGTTCAGGACAGCGTCAATGTCGTCTGATGTCGCTTTTGGAAAGTCTACACCCCCTCTCTGGCAGGCGTAAATTGTTAATAAATATGTTAATAAGCACAACAAACGTTTCATCTTCGGCTGCTTTTAGCGGTTTTTGCAAATATAGGGCATTAATTATTTTTTATGAATAAATTTTTCACTTCAGCGGTAATTTGAGCGACAAATAATGAAAAATAATGAATCTTGCGTGCGTAGAATGATTAACTTTGCAATACTATGTACTGTGCAGCGATGTGTCTGCCCTAATATAGCAAATTGGCAAACGAAAGCAAAACAATTTATAACCTAATCATTAACTAATTTAACGAGTAAAGAAAAATGAAAAAGCTCAAACTTACCGTTTTTCTCACCGCTCTGATGATGCTGGCTCCGCTGGCGTCCAATGCACAGCATTTGGGCATCGGTACCAACGTCTTAGGCTGGGCTGCGGCTTCGCCCAACATCGGCCTTGACATCGGTCTGAGCAAGCACCTGGCACTCGTTGTGGACGGGGCTATCAACCCCTTCCATTTCGGGGAAAAGCAGACCAACTTCTGGGCAGTCCAGCCCGAGTTGAGGATTTATCCTCGCTACAGGTTTGCCGGCCATTACATCGGAGTGGAGGCCCATGGTGGTTTCTACCACGATTTCGGGCTGAACGAATTTGCCTATAGAGGCATCCTCTATGGTGCAGGCCTAAGCTATGGATATTCCTGGCTCTTAAGCAAGAGTTGGAATCTCGAGGCTTTCGTCGGTCTTGGCTACACTTACCTTAACGACTCGATCGTTATGGCGTACCGGCCCGACGGCGCAGGTGACACTCCTTACTGGCAGCACCAGCTCAGCGACGAGTATCGCCAGCAGGTGTTCGGCGGAACCCGTCCCATTGCGACAGGTCTGCTGATCGGCGACGGTCTCAACCGTCAGTACATCGGCCTCAGCCGTATCGGTATCAAGTTCACTTATTTCCTTTTCTAAACAAGCGCTAGGATTATGAAAAAGTTCCAAATTGTATTGACACTGGTCTTCGCAATAATCTTTTGCGATGCTTGTATAAATCTTGAGAAACTCACCGAGTATCAGCCCACACGCGTGGAGCTCAACCAGGTCGGCATCAGCGACAACCACGGCAGCGTGGACATGGATGTCACCTACAAGGTTCCCGCCCAGTACTACAGCAAGCATACCGGCATCGAGTTCCGTCCCTTCATCCGCAGCGCCAAGGGCGACACTTCCATTGCACTCTCTCCCGTAGTTTTCGAGGGCCGCGTGCACAACGTGTTCAACCAGCGCATGGATAAATACGAGCCCGAGAAGGCCGACGGCATCCGCCGCCGCGTACCCTACACCAAGGGCGAAACTTCCGAGTACAGATACACCCTCCATACCAATTACGAAGACTGGATGGACGGCGGCTGCCTGGTTGTCGATGTTGTGGCCAACGCCTATACCGACGACCTCTATCTTGGCAGCGCCCCCCTGTACTGCGACATCTACAGCATCAAGTCCATGGTTGACCGCAAGCCTGTTCCCCACTACTTCTACATGACCAGGCGCTGCGAAGACGAAAACCTCTGCCTCACCACCGACATACCTTTCAAGGTGAACTCTTCCGTCATCGAGGAGCAGTTCTATGAGGGAGCTTTCGTCGACAACTACAAGAACATCGTGTTCAACAGCAACGTTCCTTCCTACACCATGGAGGTAGTCATCAGCGACTCTCCCGAGGCACCGTGGGACTACAACGTCAAGCTGGCCCAGAGCCGTAAAGAGGCTGTCATGAGGTATTTCGACAGCATCGGAATCCCCTACGACGGCGACAACTGCACTTTCACCATCAAGACCGAGAACTGGGACGTGGTCAAGGAGCGCCTGGCCGGCAGCAGCCTGGCCCACGCCGCCGAGATCATCAACATGATCGAGGAGGGCGAGAGCGACTCCGACGCTCTTGAGCGCAAGATCCGCTCCAAATATCCTTCTGAATACCAGACCATCTTCAAGGACTACTATCCCGCCGCACGATTTGCGCACATCAACCTCTGCCCCGTACTGGAGAATGGCAATGGCTTGATCTACAACTACGTGTGCGATCTGGACGAGTGCACGACAGTGCATACTCTGGTAGAGAAACCCAACGACAAGGTGTTCGACCTCAATGCCGAAATGCTTGAGGCGGCAGAAGCCGGCGATTTCGCCAAGGCAGCTGCAATAGCAGACGAGATTCCTTTCAAGGATGCCAACTGCTATATCAATGCAAACCGCGCGCTGGTTTATTACAACGCCGGCAAGCTGGAGCAGTCGAAGGCTGTTTACGAGAACATCGAGGGCAAGATCCCCGAGGCTGACTACAATCTCGGCCTGCTCTGCCTGATGAACGAAGAATATGCAAAGGCAGACCGCCTGCTGAACAGCTACCGCGAATACAACACCGCTCTTACCAAGCTCGGAAACGGCAACTATGCCGAGGCTGAGTCCATCCTCATTCTCCTTCCCGAGAGTGAATATCGTAACAGGGCGCTTGCAATCGCCAGAAAAAGCCAAAACAACAACTAATAAAATACATCTATGAAAAAACTTTTAAGAAACCTATCGGTTCTCTGCCTCGTAATTGCGGCGGCTCTGGCAACAGGCTGCTACCACGAGGAGCTTCCGTTCCTGAACGTTGACCACGAAGTGGTTCTGGTCGGCCCTCAGACGGACAAAGGCACCGTCGTGGTGGAATCCAACGTCGACTGGGAAGCATCCAGCAACGACCCTTGGATTACACTCGACCACGGCTTTGGCAATCACAAAGGTACTTTTGAGTTCTTTGTTGAGGCCAACACCACTCCGAACGAGCGTTCGGGTAAAATCATAATCGAGGGCAACGGTTGCTCCAAGACCATTCTGATCCGTCAGCAGTCCGAAGGCTCCAAGGTAACCCTTGCTGCAGACAACATCTCCTTCACCAAATATGCAGGTGAATATCTGATGAGCGTCGCATGCAACGGCGAATGGGAAGTTGCTTCCAGCGCAGACTGGTGCAAGGTTGACCCTACCTCAGGCAAGGGCAACGGTTCATTCAAGGTTACTGTTGACGAGAACAACACCGGCGCAGACCGCGTGGCCAAGATCTCCGTTCTCACCACAGCCGACGGCGTCACCCAGGTTCGTACCGTGGAAGTATTCCAGTCTGCAAGCAATGCAGCCCTGGTCGTATCTCCCGAGGGTAAGGAACTCACCGCTGCAGCATCCAGCTTCGAGCTCGATGTCATCACTACCGGCAGCTGGGAGGCATCGCTTGACAGCGACTGGCTCACTCTGAGCGAGAGTGCCGGCAACGGCGACGCCAAGATCACCGTCAGCGCCCGTGCAAACGAGACCGGCGCTCCCCGCGTGGCTGTCATCACCTTCGCTTCCGGCGCAGAGAATGAAAACCGCGTTATCCGCCAGATCGTTGTTAAACAGGCTGCTGTTGACTTCTACCTGGTAGTTCCCGTAATCGACTATCCTCTCTCTCTCGAAGAGTGCGTTATCGAAATCCCCTACGCAGTAGAGGGCAGCAACGTAACTGTGAACGCTACTTCCAATGTTGACTGGATGAAGGTTAACAGCGTAGAAGGCGGCATCGCAACCGTTGCAGTTTCTGAGAACAAGACCGCACAGGCACGTGAAGGCATCATCACATTCATGACCGCTGGTCAGGAGGGTGAGCCCATCGTCCGCCAGGTTCGCGTAGCCCAGGCTCCCACCGTCAATGTTCTTGACGTACTTGCAGACGAATATGCAATCGAGTGGACCGGCGCAACAGTTCGCGTACCTATATATACTAATACTCCGGTCAGCGTACGCAGCAGCGAAAGCTGGTGCAACGTTGTCTCCGACGGCCAGGATGTGGTTATTACCGTTCCCAAGAACGAGACCGCAGTTCCCCGCACCGCTGTCGTGACCGTAATGACCAACTCCGACTCCGGCGAGATCATTTCCAAGACCACTATCGTGCGTCAGGCTGCCGCTTACTCCGCTCTGGTCGTATCTCCTGAAAGCAAGAACATCTACGCCCTGGCCCAGAGCTTCGTGGCATCCATCGTCACCAACAACAGCTGGACCGCCAGCAGCGATTCCCAGTGGCTCACCATCGACAAGAAAGAGGGTACCGGCGACTACATGCTCACCGTTACCGCTGCCGAGAACAAGACCGGCCAGGCCCGTACCGCTGTCATCACCGTTCAGACCGGTATCGAGAACAGCCAGCGTGAGAGCGCTACCATCACCGTGGTACAGCGTCCCGAGCAGTTCTACTTCGAGGTTCCTACCCGCTCTTACTTGATTGGAGTATACGGAGCAATTATAGATATCCCCTATGTGACTTCCGGCAATGAACAAAGTGTGGATGCTTCAGCCAATGTTGACTGGCTCAAAGTAGGCGATGTTGCCGACGGCGTTGCCAAGGTTACCGTAACGGAGAACAAGACAGCCGAGGTTCGTACAGGCGTCGTTACCATCACCTGCACTCCCGTATTCGGCGATCCCGTTTCCATCAACGTTACCTTTACCCAGGCTCCTACCGTTAACATCCTGGACGTATTCGTCGACAAGCTCGACGCATCTGCAAAGGGCGACGAGTTCGCACTTCCTTACTATGCAAACACTCCTGTAAGCGTATCTTCCAGCGAGGATTGGGTACACGCAGAAGTTACCGTCGATGAGGACAGCTATGAGGCAGAGTGCTGCAGCTACTCCGATCCTCAGAAGATCATCAAGATCGAAGTTGACCCCAACCGCACCGGCGAGGCACGCGTGGCTTATGTAACCATCTCTACCGTCAACGACGCAGGTGAGAAGATCACCAAGGTCATCACCATCCGTCAGGCAGCCCTCTATGCAGCACTGAGCGTAACTCCCAAGGAAGTTGTAATCCCTGCAACCGAAACAGAGTTTGCAATGACCATCAATACCACCGGTACTTG
>CACXHG010000049.1 GCA_902767355.1 uncultured Bacteroidia bacterium | reverse complement strand
GTGCTTGGCAACGTGGTGATTCTCAATGTGGTAATCAGCGCCGTGGTAACGGCTCTGTCGCTGATTTTTATGGATCCGATCCTATATTTCTTCGGGGCCAGCGAGAACACCATTTCCTATGCCCGGGAGTATATGGTGGTGATAATGTGGGGCAATATCATATCCCACCTCTATCACGGCCTGAACGGGGTGGTGCGCTCCAGCGGCCGGCCGCGCCTGGCCATGGAGGCGACCATACTGGCGGTGGTGCTGAACACCATCCTGGACCCGATATTCATCTTCGTGTTCAAGATGGGTATTCGCGGCGCCGCCATAGCCACTGTGCTGGCGCAGGTTGTGGCGCTGGTGTGGGTGGTCAAGATACTCTGCGACAAAAACCACGTGCTGCACTTCTCGCGCGAGATATTCAAGTTCGATTTCAAGATCGCCTGGCGCTCGCTGTCGATAGGCATGTCGCCCTTTTTGATGAACATCGCCTCCTGTTTCGTGGTGATACTTATCAACAACCAGCTCAAGCGCTACGGGGGCGATTTGGCCATAGGCGCCTACGGCATCGCCAACCGCCTCGGCTTTCTGTTCTTCACCATCACGATGGGTCTCAACCAGGGCATGCAGCCCATTGCAGGCTACAACTATGGCGCCCGCAAGTTCGGCCGCGTGAAGCAGGTGCTCAAACTCACGATACTCTATTCCGTTGCGGCGCTGACCATCGGCTTTCTGGCAGGCATGCTGATCCCGCGCCTGGCTGTGTCGCTGTTTACCCGCGATGCCGAGCTGCAGGCCATAGCCGCGCGCGCATTCCGCATAAACGTGATGCTTTTCCCGCTGGTGGGCTTCCAGGCCGTGGTCACCAACTTTTTCCAGTGCATAGGCAAGGTCAACAAGGCGATATTCCTCTCGCTGACGCGCCAGCTGCTGTTTCTGGTGCCCTTTTTGGCCATCCTGCCGGGCTTTTTCGGGGTGGACGGCGTGTGGTTCAGCCTGCCTGCGTCCGACGCCGTGTCCACAGTGGTGGCGCTGTTGATGCTTATCCCGCAGATGCGCGAGTTTGACCGCCTCGAAGCGCAGAGTATTCCTCAAGAAACAATCAGTGAATAATATATGGAAGAGAAGATACTTATCACTGTCGGAAGGCAGATAGGCAGCGGCGGCCTGCAGGTTGCAAGGCTGCTTGCAAAAGAACTGGGCGTGGATGTCTATGACAAGAATCTGCTTATGATGACCGCCAAGGAGAGCGGCATCGCCCCCGAGATACTGGCTTCCAAAGACGAGAAGCCTGCCGGCCTGGGCCGTTTTGCCAAATTCCTGGGCATACGCAGCTCCGTGTATGCCGATTCGCAGGTCTATTCAGATGCCAGCACCCTCTCTTCCGACGACCTGTTCGCCCTGCAGAGCCAGGTCATCAGGGCTGTGGCAGACAAGGGCTCCGGTATTTTCGTGGGCCGCTGTGCCGACTATGTGCTGCGCGACTACAGCCACCTGATGAGCGTGTTCATCACCGGCGACGAGGCCGACCGCATAGCCCGCGTCATGAACCGAGAGAACCTGGACGAGTCCGGAGCGCGCAAATTCATCGCCGACGGCGAGCGCAGGCGCAGCGACTACTACAACTACTACACCTTCAAGAAGTGGGGCAGCAGTGCCAGCTACGACCTTTGCCTGAACACCAGCCGCTTCGGCATAGAGCAGACGGCGGCATACATAATCCGTCTCTATAAAGAATTCAAGGGATAGCTACTTGCCGTACTTGGCATAGAAGGCTTCCAGCTCCTGGCGGAACTGCTCCGCATTGGGGGCGGTCTCGGGGTCTGCCAGCAGGCTCTTCTCAATCGAGCCGTCGGCATAGCTGGCGCGCATTGTCTTCACATATTCCCGGCAGAGGGCCTTGGAATTGTCCCAGTCGTCCAGGCGCCAACTGCCGTTTTCCAGCAGGAATACAGCCCGGTGCTTCTCGCTGTCGCCGACTATGCTCACGCTGGCGTCTATCCTTTCCGGCTCCGTGCGGTCCATATCCTCTATCTTGAACACCGGCGCGCCGGCATCGCCGTTGCCGGACACCAGATAATACAGCCACTCGTTGCCGTCGATATAGCCGAAGGCGCCGGTGGGGGCGTCAAAGGCCTCGGAATAAGCGTTGTAATAGCTCTCCGTGAGGAATTTCTCGGCTCCCTTTGCCAGCCCATGGTCGGGGATGTATCTGCAGACTTCTTCCAGCTGGGCGCCCAGGTCCTTCTTCTTGCCGCAGGAAACCGCCAGCGGCACAACTATCGCAGCAACTATCGCCGCAAATGCAATGCGTTTCATAGTTGCAAAGATAATAATTTTATTCGCGGCGGGCCAAGCGCTCTGAGGCGAGCTGTTCGTATTTGGTGCCGGGCCGGCCCCAGTTGGCGTAGGGGTAGATGCTTATGCCGCCGCGGGGCGAAAAGAGGCCCGTGACTTCTATGTAGCGGGGATTCATCAGCTTCACCAGGTCCTTCATGATCATGTTCACGCAGTCCTCATGGAAGGCGCCCTGGTTGCGGAAGCTGAACAGGTACAGCTTGAGGCTCTTGCTCTCGACCATCTTCACGTCGGGGATGTAGCTTATGCGGATCTCGGCGTAGTCGGGCTGGCCGGTGATGGGGCAGAGGGTGGTGAATTCGGGGCAGTTGAAGCGTACCCAGTAGTCGTTTTCCTGATGGCGGTTCTCGAAGGTTTCGAGCACCTCGGGCGCATAGTGGTCCTTATATGTAGTTTTGTGGCCCAGCGACTGCAGGCCTTCTTCTTTGCGGTCTTTCATATTATTGAATGTCTTTTATTTTGAACGGATTATAGTTGACGCCCACGTCAAAGGTATCGACCTGCTCGGCCGCCTTTACCTTCTTGACCACCCAGCCTGTCACGGGCAGGATGATGATTTCGTAGAGCACCTTGAAGCTGACCTGGGCCAGCATCATGGAGGCTAGCACTTTGACGGGCGTGCCCATGAAGGCTATCGGCATGAATATCAGCGAATCCAGCAGCTCGCCGGCCAGCGACGACACTATGGCGCGCAAGCCGAACATCCTGCCGCCGGAGGCAATCTTCATCTTGCTAAGCACCAGGGCGTTGGTGGTAGAACCGGCCAGGAAGGCCAGCATCGACGCCGCGGCAACCCTGGGCGCCATGTTGAACATATAGTTGAAGTGTTCGCCGCCGTCCCAGAAAGACGCCGCCGGCAGCCACACCACAATCTGGCCCAGCAGCACCACAAAGAAATTGGCGATGAAGGCCAGCCATATCACCAGCCTTGCGCGGCGGTAGCCCCATACCTCGGCGATACAGTCGTTGAGGATATACGAAATGGGGAATATGATTACCGCGCCGGGGAGGTTTATGCCCCAGCCGAGGGCGAAAATCTTGGTTGCGAAAAGGTTCGAGGCGATGAGGCAGACTACAAGCGCTACCGTCATCAACAAAAAGTTGACAGAGATTGTGTGTTTCATTTTTTTTGTTTTTATAGTGGTACCTGTTACACTTGATAAGGGCAGGGCCCGAATCTCGGCGCAAAGATAATATTATTGTCTATATTTGCGAGCTATGAGCGAGATTATTTTGATTGCCGGTCTGGGCTATGTCTGCTGGCGCATATATACGATTCTTCCCTTCGGCAAATGGGTGAAAGCGGGCCTTCTGGCAGTCTTTGCCTTGGCAATGCTGGCCTTCGCCCTGGCGATATTCGGCAAGCTGGACCGCCTGCCCATGTGGCTGGCTTCGGCCACCTATATCTTCGGCAACAGTTGGCTGGTTTTCTTTCTGTATCTGCTGATGGTGTTCGCGCTGATGGACATTCTGGCGCTGATGAATATCCTGCCCGCGAAGCTTTTGCGCAGCAGCGCGGCCGGCAGCGCGATAGCTTTCGGCATTGTGATCGCCGCCCTGACCTACGGCGGCATCCACTACCGCCACAAGCAGCGGCGCGAGATGACGATAGTGTCAGCTAAGGTAGAGGCGCCCGTCAAGCTGGTCATGCTGAGCGATTTGCATATGGGCTACCACAACCGCCGCGCGGCCCTGGCGCGCTGGGTGGACATGATTAACGCCGAGAAGCCGGATCTGGTGCTGTTTGCCGGCGAC
>CACXHG010000048.1 GCA_902767355.1 uncultured Bacteroidia bacterium | reverse complement strand
AATCCTTGGGAATCGTGTAGACATAAAGCGTAAAGACATCGCCCGTCTCAAGATACTTGGCGCAATCGCCGTACATCTTTTGCCTTAGGCCTGTCTGGGCAAGGGTCGTTACCGGGAAGCAGGTCACCGTCTGGCCGGCGAAGTATTTGTCGTCCATGGCCAGCGAGAGTTGCATGGGGAACACGGCGTCATTCAATTTGCCGTTTAAGAAGTAATAGTTTGTCTGCGGCAAGTCCCTGCCCCATAGGGCGATGGTCCAGAGGCTGTCGATGTGCATTTCGGGCTTGCCGGCATACATATAGTCTATCTCGGCATCGGTGAACCCGGGCTCTTCCATTGTAGAAACAGCTTCGTAGTGGCGCATTTCGCCGTCCATCTCCACATCTATGGTGAGGGTATAGGTCCCGCCGGGGGTGCCGCAGAAGCCCTCAGGGCCTATGTAGCAGCCGCTTCCGGCCGGAGTTTCGGTATATTCGTACTGGCTTTCGCCGTCGCTCACGGCCACCCGGGCGCCCGACACGGCCGGCGGCGTCTCCGGCTCGAAATAGTCCACGGAGCCGGTCAGCAGCACCTTTTGGGGCATGTCGCTCCGGTCGGAGAGCATCCCTTCCACCACCAGATAGCTGCGGTCCATGCCTTTGGTGTGGATGTCCACCTCTTCGGTGCAGGCGGCCAGCAGCAGCGCCGGCAGCAGGAGTGCAAGAAGTTTATGTTTAGAAATATACATTGAACGACAGGGATGGGATAATTGTGAACAGATATACTTTCATGGCCTGGGGCCTGTCCTCCACGCTGTTGTAGAGGAAGGCCAGCGACCAGGCATTGTGGCGCGAATAGGCGTTGTAGAGCGACAGATTCCACTCGCAGCCCCACGGCCGGCCAGCCGCCCGCCGGCGGTCCTTATAGGTCAGGGCCAGGTCCATACGGTGATAGGGCGGCATGGTGTCTTCGTTGCGAGAGGAGTAGAGCGAGGCGTAGGACCCGCCGTAGGAGAAGCGGCCCACCGGGAAGGTCGTAGGGGCGCCGCTGTAGAACACCCAGTCGGCGGAGAGCGCCATCTGCCGGCTGAAATCGTACGAGAGCACGAAGTTCACCGAATGCTCGTGGTTGAGCGGCGAGCGGTAGGGCTTGCCGCCGTTCAGCTCGGGAATGTCGTAGATGGCGCGGGAGAAGGTGTAGCCCAGCCAGCCGCTCAGCCGGTCGAATTCGTAGCGCATCATCAGCTCGGCGCCATAGGCATAAGACTTGCCGAAGCGCAGCAGGCCCTCGCGCTCCGCATCGTCGAAAACCAGCCCGGGATTTTCCTTAAAATCCATGGTGTTGGCATTCTTCTTATAGAACAGCTCGGCGGAAAATTCCAGCGCCTGATTGGCGAAAAGCGCATTGACCCCGGCAGAGAACTGGTCGGAAATCTGCGGCAATATGTTGGGCGAAGACATGAACCAGGCGTCTATAGGGCTGCCGGAGATGCTTATGGGCACCTGCTGGATATACTGGAACGACCGCGAATAGGCGGCTTTCAGGCTCAGGTCCGGGTTGATGGAGTACGAGCCGGAAACCCTCGGCTCCAGGCCTACATAGGTCTTGATGGCCTCTCCCTTGTCAAAGTGGACAGTTTTTGCAAGCTCGTGGGTGGCGGCGTCGTAGTATTTCTGGTCGGCTTCGCCCAGGGTGGTGAAAGTGCCGGCCCTGAGGCCATAGCGCAGTGTCAGCGGGCCGATCTTCTGTTCGTTCTGCACATAGACGGCCGGCGCCACCGCGTAGGTGCGCGGCAGGTGCACGTCCTGCACTATAGAATCTTCTCCCTCGGGAGACACGTCGCAGGGGTCCATGCGGTGGTAGGCCGCATCTATTCCGGCCTGGAGCGTATTGTTAGAATTTATATACCAGGTAAGGCCCGTCTTCAGGCCGCTCTCCATCAGGGCCGAGGAATAGGTCCACGCGGCCACGCTCATCTCCCCGTCCAGCCCGCCTTTATAGCGGGAATTATACAGGCTTGCATTGAAAAACAGCTTGGGCGAAAACTCATGGCTGACGCGCAGCGTCTGGGTGTTGTTGGCAAAGGCGAAGCGCATCTTGTCCAGGTCAAAGTCTTCCATGGACATCCCGAACACGTCGCGGCCGCTGAAAACGCTCAGATAGACCCTGTCCCGGGGACTCGCCACCCAGCTCAGCTTGGCGTTGATGTCGTAGAAATACATCTGCGTGTTCTTGGGTATGCTTTCGCCGAAAAGCGGGAAGAAAGCGTCCATATAGGTGCGGCGGGCGGCCAGCATAAAGGAGAGCTTGTCTTTGACGATGGGTCCTTCGATGGCTGCGCGGGAGGTTATCAGGCCTATGGAAACATTGCCCTCGAACTTGTTCTTGTTGCCGTCGCGCGTGCTCACGTCCAGCACCGACGACAGCCTGCCGCCGAACGAAGCTGGAAAGTCGCCCTTATACAGCTGGGCATTTTTCACGGCGTCGCCGTTGAACATGGACAGAAAGCCCAGGAAGTGGCCGGAATTATAGAGCGGAGCGCCGTCCATCAACACCAGGTTCTGGTCTATGCCGCCGCCGCGCACGCTGAAGCCGGTGGAGCCCTCGCTGGGCGTCTGCACCCCTGGCAGCATCTGAATGACACGTATCACGTCGGCTTCGCCCATGAGCGCCGGCACCTTCTT
>CACXHG010000047.1 GCA_902767355.1 uncultured Bacteroidia bacterium | reverse complement strand
GTTTTCCATGCCCGAGAGCATCGATCCCATCTTCTGCAAGTTCGAGTGGGGCAGCATCTTCAGCTGGGATATGCTGGCAGTGGTGTTTACCTTCCTCTTCATAGATATGTTCGACACGATGGGTACCATCATCGGCGTGCATCAGGGGGCAGGTCTTATTAACAAAGGCAACGAAGAGATTCCCGGCGTGGAGAAGATGTTCCTTGCAGACTCAATCGCCACAGTTGCAGGTGCTTGCTTCGGTACTTCCACCACCACAACCTATGTCGAGAGTGCCTCCGGCGTGGGCGAAGGCGGCCGCACAGGCCTGACGGCATTCTCCGTGGCATTCTTCTTTGCAGTGGCGCTCTTTTTGAGCCCCATCTTCCTGGCGATTCCGGGCGCTGCGACAGCTCCCGCCCTCATCATCGTCGGCGTCATGATGATGCCTTCCGTGAAGACCATCCACTGGGAAGATTACACCAAGGCCATTCCTGCATTTATTACCATTATCATGATGCCTCTGGCATACAGCATCTCCGACGGTATCCTCCTCGGCGTTATATCTTATGTCATCTGCCACGCTGTTGCCGGCAAATTCAAAGATATTTCCATCACGATGTGGATACTTGCGGCGCTGTTTGTCTGCAAGTATATCTTCATATAACAAATTAATACCTCTCACCTTGAAAGGCGGCTCACGATGTCTGGGGCCGCCTTTTTTGTCTGGCCAGACTGCCGGATAACTATCAGATAAAGCGCCCGGTGACGCTGTCCGGGTTGGCGGCGACCTCGGCCGGGCTGCCCTGGGCCACTATGCGGCCGCCCGAGAGTCCGCCGCCGGGGCCCATGTCCACAATATAGTCGGCCTGGCGTATCACGTCCAGGTCGTGCTCTATCACTACCACGGTGGCGCCCTGGCCGATCAGGTGGCGGAATACCTCCATCAGCGTGGCCACATCCAGCGGATGCAGGCCTATGGTGGGCTCGTCGAACACGAAGATGCTGTCGCCCTGGGCTCGGCCCATCTCGCTGGCCAGCTTGAGCCGCTGCGCCTCGCCTCCGGACAGGCTGGGGGTGGCTTCCCCGAGGGTCAGATAGCCCAGGCCCAGGTCGTGCAGCACCTTCAGCCGGCCGGCTACAAGCGGCAGGTCGGAGCACAGCTCCATGGCTTCGTCCACGCTCTTGGCCATCAGGTCGGGCAAGCTACCCAGCTCCATGCCTTTTCTCTTGCGCACTATCCTGTGGGCCAGTTTGCCGTAGCGGGTGCCGTGGCAGTCAGGGCAGGGGATGTCCACGTCCGGCAGGAACTGTACGTCCAGGCTTATGGACCCTGTGCCGTCGCAGGTGGGGCAGCGCAGGCTGCCGGTGTTGTAGGAGAAATCACCGGCCTTGAGTCCGTTGGCCCTGGAGAGTTCGCTGCGGGCATACACCTTGCGCAGTTCGTCGTGGATGTTGGCGTAGGTTGCCACTGTAGAGCGGACGTTGATGCCGATCGGCGTGGCGTCTATCAGCTTGACATGCTCTATGCCCGCGGCCTCTATCGTCTGGACGTGGGCGGGTAGGGCTTTGCCGGCCAGATGCGCTACCAGAGCCGGAATCAGGCTCTCGAGTATCATTGTGGTCTTGCCCGAGCCGGAGACGCCGGTAACCACCGTCAGCCGGCCTTTGGGTATGCTCAGCCGCAGCGGGTGCACAGTGTGGATGGCGGAGGTGGTCATTCTGATAAAGCCTTCGTCCGTAGGCTGGCTCAAGGGCTGCAGTTTGCCCCGGGCGTCGGCAAGGAAAGGGCCGATGCGGGATGCGGGGTTGCGCCTCAGCTCGTCCACGCTGCCCTGCGCGATGACCCTGCCGCCCTTGGCTCCGGCTTCGGGGCCGAGTTCCAATATCCAGTCGGCATGCGAGAGCACCTGGGTGTCGTGGTCCACCAGCACCACGGAATTGCCGTCGGCCACCAGGTCGTCCATCACGCCGGTGAGACCCTTCAGATTGGCCGGATGCAGGCCGATGGACGGTTCGTCCAGCACATACAGCACGCCGGTAGTGCGGTTGCGCACTGCGCGGGCCAGCTGTACCCGCTGCCGTTCTCCGGTGGACAGGGTAGAGGCGGCGCGGTCCAGAGAAAGATAGTCCAGACCCAGATCGACCAGCCGCTTGGCAGTGTCGTTGAAGGCCTCGCAGATGCGCTCGGCCATCGGCCGCATGGGCTCCGGCAGCGATGCGGGCACGCCCCCGACCCAGTCGATGAGCTCTTTGAGGGTCATCTTGCAGGCGTCGGCAAGCGAAATGCCCCTGAGCCTTGGGGCGCGGGCGGCGTCGCTCAGCCGGGTGCCGCCGCAGTCGGGGCAGGGCTCCTGTCGCAGGAACTTCTCCACGCGCTTCATGCCCTTCTCGTCGGTGACCTTGGCGAGGGCGTTCTCCACGGAATACACTGCGCTGTAGTAGGTGAAGTCCATCTCGGCGAAGCCGTTGGTCTTCTCGTTCTTGTAGATTATGTGGCGCTTTTCGGCCGGGCCGTGATATACTATCTCCTTCTCTTCTGCCGTGAGGTCTTTGAAAGGCACATCGGTGC
>CACXHG010000046.1 GCA_902767355.1 uncultured Bacteroidia bacterium | reverse complement strand
TGTATTGTTTTAACAATGCAAAGATGCACCCGTTAGTGTGTCAAATCGTGACACAGTTAAAAAATTTTATTCAATTTCTGTGAATTGCACGGCATCCAGGGTAAAATCCTCCGGATCGGGAAGCTCTTTTTTGCCGGGGACGCCCAGTTTTTTGACCTGATGGGCGGCCACAAGTATGCTCTGGCCGGATTCTCCCAGCTTGACCTTGCCGTCGCTGAAGGCCTTCTGGGCCTCTTCCAGCTTTTTGCCTATGGCGGCGTAGTACTTTGAAAAATCCGCCACGCGGTCTATCATGCGCGATGCGGCATCGATTATTTTCTGCTGGTTGTGGACCTGCTCCACATTGCGCCAGCCCAGCACTATCATCCTCACGAAGGGCAGGAGGGTGTCGCTGCTGGTGACAAGCACCTTTTTGTTGTAGGCGTCGCGCCATAGCTTGGGATCGTCTTCGAAGGCCATCTGCAGGGCGTCGTGGCTGGGGACGAACATGATTACAAAGTCGGTCATGCGCTTGCCCGGCTTGAGGTAATTGCTGTAGTCCTTGCCGGACAGGTTCCTGACCTGGTTGCGTATCGCCTCCAGATTGCGCTTGCGGGCGTCCTGCCGCCCGGCATCGTCCTTGGCCTCGAGGTAGTCGGAATATGCCGCGAGCGATACCTTGGAATCGACGGCGATATCCTGGTTGTCGGCAAAGTGGAGTATGAAATCCGGGCGCATGGCCTTGGAAGAGTCTTCGTTGCGGAGCACATTGCCGGAGGCGTCGCGCAGGGTCTCTTCCGTGTCGAAGTCTCGGCCCTCTTCCATGCCTTCGTCCTGCAGCAGGCGCCTGAGCAGGGTCTCGCCCCATATTCCCTGGTATTTTTTCTGGCCGCGCATGGCCTCTGCCAGGTTGTCGGCCTTCTCGCCGACGCTGCGGGTGGTGTCTGTGAGCGTCTTCACGGCAGTCTCAAACTGGTTCTTGAGGCTGGTGCTGGTCTCGGTCTGGGTCTTCTTGTTCTCTTCGAAGGCCGTTTTCATGGCGGCTATGTCCTTGCCCAGGTTGTCGGTTATATTGGCAAAGGTCTCCTTGGCCTTGCTGGAAAGGGCCTCTTCGCGCTGCTTGAGCAGCTGTTCGGTCTGCGCGGTGAGCTCTGTCTTGAGCGCCGCCGCCTGGGCCTTGTACTGCTCTTCCATGGATTTGAGCGTCTCCTTCTGGCTGGCGCGGATGTCGTCCAGGTTCTTCTCATAGTTGCGGGCCATCTGGGCGATGAGCTCGTCTTTGCCCCTGAGCTGCTGCTCGCTGCTGGCGCGCAGGCTCTCCAGAGAAGCCTGACCCAGCTGCAGGCGGGTGTTGAGGTCGTTGATGGTATCATCCGCCTCCTTGCGGAGTTTCTCCCGCTTGCTGCGGGCAATCAGCACTGTGACCAGTACGGCCAGCGCCACTGCAATCACCAGCGCCAGCACTATAAACTTTATAAAGGGTCTTAGAACCATACCTACACTGTTTTTGACAAATGTACCGCCCACGCTGAGTATAATTGTTGCCCACATAGCTTATTTCTTTAATTTTTTAGCGGCCTTGCGGTGAAAATCGCGTGCTATCACATCCGCGGCGTCGCGCCAGCAGTAGCGTATCGCCAGCACCATGAGCACTATGCACACCAGGGGGAACAGGGTGGCTACCTTGAAGGTATATGCGCTTTTGAGAGAGAAAAAAGCCACCGCAAGCCATATCTGGTAGCCCAGCAGTATGAACATGTCTATGATGATGACCCTCAGCTGAAGGATATATTGCTTGCGGTAAAAAATGGCCGCTATGCACAGCGCCATGCTAATGACGGTGAGAATGAGAAACTGCAGATGCTCGGTGAACTTGATGGAGTAGCGCACGCCGTCGCTGCCAATGGTAAAGCACATCTCGGACCATAGGAGCGACAGCAGCAGGAAAGCGCAGATGGCGAGCAGGACATTCTGCATCCGGGGCCAGGTAAGAATCATATTCTTTAAAAGAATCAGGTTTTGACAAAAGTAGTAAAATAAATTATATTTGGGCTGTGGAACAGTTGCAATACATAGTGGATTTGTGGCGCGATCCGGACCCGGGGGTCAGGGCGTCGGTGGATGCATATTTTGAAAAGGGCGGAGAAGCCGCCGTCTCGCTGCTGCGCTCGGCCTGCATAGAAGAGATGGTGCCGGACCGCAAAGCCCTCATGGAGGCTATGCTGAACAGCTACTGCAAGCGCTTGGTCATCACCGGCCTGAAAGAAATCGCCCTCAGATGTACCGATGCCACATGCGAGTGCGCCCTGCGCGAGGCCGGCTATCTGATCGCCCAGCTTTCGGACCCGCTGCTGAGCCGTGCGGGTTATATGGAGCAGATCATGCCCCCCGTGCTGGCGACTTTGGAAGAGATATCCGACGCCAAGACCGGCATCGAGAATGTCAATCTGCTCAACCATGTCTTTTACAAGCGCTACGGTTTTTCTGTGGCCAGCCCCTTTGACATGAGCCTGGACAACACGCTGCTGATGAAGGTGGCCAAGGGCCGCGTCGGCAGTCCCTTCGCCATCTCGCTGCTGTATTTCATCGTGGCCCAGTCGGCCGGACTGCCGGTATATCCGCTGTGCTTCACGGGCGGTTTCGTGCCGGTTTATACCGAAAACGACAAGATACTCTTCAATATCAATGTCTTCCATCAGGGCGAGATTTTCGTCGAGAACAATATCTCCAAGATGGTTAAAAACCAGGCCGCGGCGCTTGGGGTGAATGTGGATGTAGGCGAGGCTGTGGTAAAGAAGGACCAGTCGATACTGGTCATGTATCTGGAGTTTCTGCAGATGCTCTACTCCAACAACGGCGACACGGCCGCCCAGATGGATATAGACGATGCCATCGAGGCGCTTGGCGGGCACCGCTTCCTGACTATTGAGTCAGACGAAGACGAGTGGTAGGGCCGCTTAATTCTTGGGTTCTTCCGTGCAGTATTTCTTGATGACGCTGTAGGCGTCCAGGATGCCGAGCTCGCCGGCCTTGCTTATGTCTATGCAGCCTTTCTCCTTGTCCTTGAGGAAGATCTGCACCAGTCCGCGGTTGTAATAGGCTTCGCCTATGTATGGATACAGGTCCAGCGCCTTGGTATAATTCGCCACTGCGGACGGCAGGTCGTCGGACAGGGAGTAGAGATTGCCCAGATTGTAATATACATAGGGGAAATCCGGTGCCAGGGCGGCGCTGGAGAGCATGTCGTTTATGGCCGCGCTATAGTCGTAGCGGGTGTTGGTGCGGTCTTTGACCACGGTTTTGGTGGTATTGCCGCCGGCATCGATGGTGAGCGTCTGCACACTGCCGGCCATGCTGGCCAAAAAGTCTGTCATCTCGGCTTGCAGCACCCCGCGGTTCAGATAGAGGAAGGGGTTGTCCGGATCCAGGTCTATGGCCACGCTGTAGCTGTCCATGGCGTTGTTGAACTTGCTGGAGCGCGTCTCGAACATGGCCTTTGCAAACTGCACGTACTGCGTGCCGCGGCCCTGCCGTATCTGCTCTGCCAGAGGCTCTATCCTTGCGGCGGCGCCATCCGTGACAGCCGCTTTTTCGCACACCAGACGGGTCGGTACCGGCATCGCCGCCAGAAAGGCGTCCAGCTTTTCGTAGAGGAGCTTGCCGCCTATGGTCGAGATGCTCTCGGCGCCGGCCTTGGCCATGGCGGGCGCGAACTGGTACATGGGCTTGAGCTTTATGTCAACCTCGCGGTACTGGAGCAACTCGTTGTCAAAGTTCTTCTTGGCAAAGTCGGCGTCCAGGGCCAGCAGCGAACTGAACTGCTTGGTCGTGTCGGCAAAAGCCTCGTAGCCGTCTTCCGTTGAAGTCTTGGCCTTATACTCGCGCACCTTCCGCTGGGCGGTGTCCCAGTCGGTCTTGGAGTCGCGCAGCTGGCCCATCATGGCCTTGGCGTAGGAGCGGTTCATGTAGGCCTTGGCAAAATCGGGATAGAGCTCTATCGCCCGGTCGTAGTCGGCCACGGCCTGGCGCCACTTCTGCTGCTGCATGAACACCGCCGCCCGGTTGAAGTAGGCCAGCACATTGTCCTTGTTGATGTTTATCACGCGGTCCAGATCGTCTATGGCCTGGTCCAGTTCGCCCACCTGGGCGTAGATCAGGGCGCGGTTGTAGAGTGTCAGGGCATTGCCGGGCTCCTGCTCCAGAACGGCATTGAGGTCGTCTATGGCGCCCATCCAATTCTTCTTCTCATAGCGTAGGATGGCCCGGTTGAAATAGGCATAAGTGTTTTCGCCGTCCAGGGCTATGGCCTGGTTGAGGTCGGAGATGGCTTCGTCGTATTTGTTCTGGAGGGCGTACAGGCGCGAGCGGCGCACAAATCCCTCGGGATCCTGGTTGTTCAGCTCTATGGCCTTGTTGTAGTCGGCAAATGCGGCCAGGGTGTCGCCCAGAAACAAGTAGGAGGCGCCCCGGTTGAGGTAGGCGCTGCTCTCCTCGGGTTCCTTGCGTATGAAGCTGTTGAAGTCCTGCACCGCCTTCTCGAACTGCTGCGAGAGGAAGTATGTCACGCCGCGGCTGAAATACAGCCCGGTGTAGCCTGGGCGCAGCTCCACGGCTTCCTTGAGGTCGTCCAGGGCCTCTTCGTAGCGCCCCAGGCGGCTGCGGGTGATGGCCCGGTAGTGGTAGGCGTAGGTATAGAGCGGATTGCGTTTCAGGCTCAGGTCAAAGTCCCGCTCCGCGCCGTTCAGATCGCCCAGGTTATACTTGGCTATGCCGCGGAAAAAGAAGGCTTCCGGGCCCACGGTGTCGATGCGGGAGAGTATGTTGAAATTCTCGATCGCCAGGGAGAATTTGCCGTCGGAAAGTGCCTGGCGCCCCGCATAATAGAAGTGCGAAGGGTCGTACTGGGCCCTTGACGGCACACAGAGCGCCGTCAGCAACAGGGCTATGACGGCGAGGCGTTTCATTATCTTACGCGCAGTTTCTGTCCCGGCCGGATGACCTTGTTGGTCTTGATGCCGTTGAGCTTGCATATCCTGGAGACGCTTGTGCCGTGGCGGGCCGCAATCTTGCCCAGGGTGTCGCCCTTGCGCACCTTGTAGTACTGGGCCTGCTTGGCGGCGGCCACCTCGGCCTTGGCCTTGGCCACCTGCTGCTCTGTCTGGCCGTAGTGCGAATAGATGTTCAGATAGTCCTTCTTGAGGGTGAACAGCGCGCTGCGCAGTGCACCCTGGTCAAAGTCTATGATGTGCTCGGGGTCAAAGGGCTGCCCCTTGTAGCGTGTTTCAAAGTGCAGATGGGGGCCTGTGCTGCGGCCTGTGCTGCCGCCAAGACCTATCACTTCGCCGGCCTTGACAGGCTCGCCCGGGATCACCAGCCTCTTGGAAAGGTGGCCGTAGTAGGTCTCAAGCCCGTTGGAGTGGCGCACCACAATCAGGTTGCCGTAGCCGCCGGTCTTGTAGCCGGAAGAGAAGCGGACCACGCCGTCGAAAGCCACCCGCACGCTGTCGCCGGTATCCAGCGACAGGTCAACTCCATAGTGCGGCCGGCGGTGGCGCCACCTGAAGCCGGAATGCACCTTGGCCTGCCAGGGGACTTTGAAGCCGTGAGTCTCATCTACCAGCAGTATATCCACCTCCGCGGGAATCGAATCCTTTGAATAGCCCTGATAGGCGTGCAAAAGCTCGGTGTTCCACCAGCGGTCATAGACGCTGGTGGAGTCGATGCCCGGCCTGGGGTAGGAGAGGTACTCCCAGGTTTGGTCGTCGTAAATAATGACGTCGGTATATTTGTCATGTGTGCGAAGTGTGTCTATCGCGATTCTGGCAGCGGTTCGCGTGCTGTCGGTTTCGGGAAGATCTTCCTCTTCGTCTTCGAAATAATTGTCGTCTGTCTCTATCTGGGCGAAAATTGGAAGGCTGATCGCCAGGAAAAGGAACAGGGATAATATCTTTTTCATCAGTTATTGCCGTAAACAAAACAAGTCCGTCCAAGGGGCGGACTTATCTGGGATTGGAGCGGAAAACGGGTTTCGAACCCGCGACCTTCGGCTTGGGAAGCCGACGCTCTACCAACTGAGCTACTTCCGCAAAATTCGAAGAATTTTGCGGCGATATCGGCGGCGCCTCGGCATAGAGCAAGCTCTCTGCACTCGGCTTGCACGACAATTCCGCGTTTGAATTCACCTACAAAGTTAGTACCATTTTTTAAAAATGCAAAGGTGGTTGGATATTCTCAAATATTATCTTTAACTTTACAAGGATATCCCGCGAAACGATTTATACCACTTAAAATATACACCGATCATGTTAAAACCTAAAAAAGTCATTGACGCTTTCAAAAAGAACTTTCCCGGCGACAAATACAGCTATTTCACTTCTCCGGGCCGTATCAACCTCATTGGCGAGCACACCGACTACAACGGCGGTTTCGTGCTGCCTGCAGCTGTGGACAAGGGCATCAGCCTGGCCATAGCTCCCAACGGCACCGATACGGTAAACGCATACTCGATGGACTATGCAGAAAAGCTCTCTTTCTCAGTAAATGATGCCCAGAAACCCGCTCAGCAGTGGGCTTGCTATATCTATGGCGTGATACAGGAGATGAAAAAGCGCGGCGCCGCCCCCGGTGGCTTCGACTGCGCCTTCGGCGGCGACGTCCCCCTCGGCGCGGGCATGAGCTCTTCCGCTGCCCTGGAGAGTGTGTTCGGCTATGCCATAAACACCCTGTTCCATTGCGGTTTCAAGCGTGAGGAACTGGCCAAGATAGGTCAGATGACAGAGCACAACTATGTCGGCGTCAACTGCGGCATCATGGACCAGTTCGCGTCCCTGATGGGCAAAGAGGGCAAGGTTATCCGCCTGGACTGCCGCAGCCTTAAATACAAGAGGGTTCCCTTCAATCCCAAGGGCTACAAGATTGTCCTTAT
>CACXHG010000045.1 GCA_902767355.1 uncultured Bacteroidia bacterium | reverse complement strand
GCGACTTTCTCCATGAGGGCATAGGCCGCGTCGAATTCATTGGGGATTTCGCCGTCCAGGATGGCGTTCTTGATGACCTCCTTTATCTCGCCTATGATGTTGCTGGGCGGGATATTGTAGCGCTGCATCACAATCTCCCCGGTGATAGGGTTCTTGAAATTGCGTATGCGGTCTTTCTCCTCCACTTCGCTCATCTTCTGCCGGACTTTCTCGTAGTTGGCGCGGAAGGTCTCCACCTTGATTTCGTTCTTGGAGGTGATGTCGGCCTTGCAGAGGATCATCAGATCGTCTATGTCGTCGCCCGCGTCGAAAAGCAGGCGCCTGATGGCGGAGTCGGTAACGCCGTCGGTGACCAGGGCTATCGGCCGCAGGTGCAGCAGCACCAGCTTCTGCACATACTTGAGCTGCTCGTTCAGCGGCAGCTTGAGCCGGCGGAATATGCCTGGCACCATCTTGTAGCCTATATAGTCGTGGTTGTGGAAAGTCCAGCCCAGGTGCTCGTCCCACTTCTTGGTAGATGCCTTGCCGATGTCGTGCAGCAGCGCAGCCCACCTCAGCCACAGATTGTCGCTCACCTGGGCCACATTGTCCAGCACCTTGAGCGAATGCTCGAAATTGTCTTTGTGGCCGCGGCCGTTCACCGTCTCCACGCCTTTGAGGGCGCTGATTTCGGGCAGGATATAGTCCAGCAGGCCGCACTCGTCCAGCAGGTGAATGCCGCGGGCGGGATTGCCGGTGAGCATGATCTTGTTCATCTCGTCGGCTATGCGCTCTTTGGAGAGAATCTGCAGGCGGTCGCTGTTGCGCCGCATGGATTCTATGGATTCCGGCACTATGTCAAAGCCCAGGCGGGTGGCGAAGCGCACCGCCCGCAGCATGCGCAGCGGGTCGTCGCTGTAGGTCGTGTCGGGGTCCAGCGGGGTGCGGATTTTCCCCGCCGCGATGTCGGCAATGCCGCCGAAGGGGTCCACGAGCGTGCCGTAGTCCTCTTTCTGCAGGCTGAAGGCCATGGCGTTTATGGTAAAGTCCCGCCGCCGCTGGTCTTCTTCCAGCGTGCCGTCCTCTACAAAAGGCTTGCGGCTGGAGCGGTCGTAGGACTCGCGGCGCGCCCCCACGAACTCGACCTCGACCCCCTTGTATTTGAACATGGCGGTGCCGAAGTTCTTGAAAACGGTCACCTTGCAGTGCAGCCTGTCGGCGACCCTTTGTGCCAGGTCTATCCCGCTGCCTTCCACCACGATATCGACGTCGTCGTTGTCGCGGTGCATGAACCAGTCGCGCACATAGCCGCCTATGACAAAGGCGCGTACGCCGCTGGCGGCAGCCTCCTGGGAGACGGTCTTGAATATTATGCTGTTATCAAGGTCTATCATATCTGGCACAGGTCTTCAAAAGAGGGCAGCTGAGGACACTGGAGATAATCGCCGTCGCCGTCCCGCCGGCAAAGATAAGAAAGTTCGCCGTTGGTAATAAAAATGTAGGGCACGTCGAGCACTTTATTGTAGCGCACGACCTGGTCTATCACAGCCTCGGTGAGTTTGACCTCCGGGGCTTTGCACTCCACCAGCAGCACGGGCCGCAGGGCGCGGTTGAAAACCACGATGTCGGCGCGGTATTGCAGCTTGTTGAACTTAAAGGCATACTCCACCGCCAGATGGGTCTCCGGATAGCCGTGGCAGCGGGTGAAAACCCTTATCACATGCTGGCGCACGCGCTCTTCGGGCGTGAGCGCGACATATTTCTTGCGTATGGGGTCGAATATCTGGTCCATCTTGGCAAAGATACAAAAAATGCATATCTTAGCCTTCGATTATGGCTAAGCAGGCAGTAGAAACAGCGGCGCTGGTCGCAAAAATAGAGTCGGATATCCTCGCCGGGGATATCAAGCCCTTCTATCTGCTGTTCGGCAAAGAGCACTACTATATCGACCGCGTGTGCAAACTGCTGATGGAGAAGGCCCTGCCGGAGGGGGAAAGGGATTTTGGGCAGATGGTGTATTACGGCGTGGATACTTCCGCCGAGCAGATTGTGAGCCATGCCCGCCAGTTCCCGATGATGGTGAGCCGCCAGCTGATCGTGGTCAAAGAGGCGCAGGGGCTCAAAAATATCGATAAAATCGAATCCTATTTCGACTACCTGATGCCCACCACCGTTCTGGTTATCTGCTACAAGACGCCCAACGACGGCTCCAGCAGCAAAAACATAGACAAGCGTACAAAGTTTTACAAGCGCGCCTGCGAGCTGGGTGTGGTGCTGGAGTGCGAGCCGGTCAAGGAGTGGAAGATTGTGGGTTGGATAGAGGATTACGTGCGTTCCCTGGGGATGAGCCTGGAAGAGGGCGCCTCGGATATGCTGGCCGAAGCCTGCGGCACGGACCTTAACAGGATATCGCTGGCTGTGGACAAGCTTCGCAAAGTGCCCGGAGTAGGCGACAGGATAAGTTGCTCCGCAATCGAAGAGAACGTGGGCATGAGCCGCGAATATTCGGCCTTCGAACTCTCATCCGCCCTTTGCGGCAGGGATACGGCAAAAGCTTACAAGATAGCCAATTATTTCGGGGAGAACTCAAAGCGTTACCCCATACAGATGGTCTCTGCGGCGCTCGGCAACCAGTTCCTGAAGCTGATGCGCTATCACGCCTGCCAGTCGGCCCGCATGGGCGAAGGGGAGACTGCCGCCGCAACCGGCCTCAACCCGTATATCATGAAGCGCGACTGGAGCCGCTATGCCCGCAACTATCCGGTAAAATCCTGCATGAAGGCCGTCGCCATCCTCAAGGAATTCGATTTTCGCAGCAAAAGCAATGCCCGCGGCGAAGCCAGCGACGGCGATTTGTTATCCGAACTTGTATCCAGACTACTGGCTTGCTAAGTGCCCGTCAGCAGCTACTCTTTCCGGAGATAATAGTAGTTTATCTGAACCGTTTTGACAAGCATTCCGTCGATGACGGTGAAGGTAATCCCTTCTAAATGCAATACCATTTCTTTAGACTTGAAAGAATCAATGGTATAATCTGCGTTGCCTATTTTAAGCGTATTGTTCGCTTCGTCCAGAGAATAGTCAAAAACATTCTTGCCATACTTGTCTGTGATTGTGACTTTGCTCTCTGAAAACTCATAGTAGTCGTTAGCATCCCATTCTTTACGTTCGTCGTTTTCTACAAGGGCGGTTTTGTACAAATGCCATTTCCCTTGAATTGACTGGGGGAGCGGCTGCGCTTTCTGGCAGGAGGTGGCTACAATAGCAAGGGTCAGCAAAAGGTAAATAGCTTTTTTCATATCGTTTGATTTTTGAATTATAGTCCAAATATAGTGAATTCACCCACTCGGGTGCCTTCGAGGCTTTCCAGGAATTCCTTCAGGCGGGTGTCGGAAATGGCGAGTTCGGTGGGAACAATCAGAACCTCGCCGCGGTGGTCGCCGGCCACGAAACCGTCTATATCCTCTTTCCAGTCGCATACGTCGCAGCCCAGATATACATCCATATTCTCGGGCCGGCGGACATAGAGGGTGTTGTAGGTGTCGCTGTCGGATGCCTTTTGGGCCTCGCGGCAGACTTTTTCATATGCGGT
>CACXHG010000044.1 GCA_902767355.1 uncultured Bacteroidia bacterium | reverse complement strand
CTATTTACGTGCCTGCCGACGACCTCACCGACCCGGCTCCGGCCACTACCTTCTCCCACCTGGATGCGACCACGGTTCTGAGCCGCAAGATTGCCGAGCTGGGTATCTATCCGGCAGTGGATCCGCTGGAGTCGTCGTCGCGCATTCTTTCGCCCGAAATCGTGGGCCAGGAGCATTACAGCACCGCCCAGAGGGTGATACAGATTCTGCAGCGGAACAAGGAGCTCCAGGATATCATCGCCATCCTGGGCATGGACGAGCTCAGCGACGAGGACCGGCTCACCGTGAACCGTGCCCGCCGCGTGCAGCGCTTCCTCTCGCAGCCTTTTACCGTGGCCGAGAAGTTTACCGGCGTGCCCGGCGTGATGGTCACCATAGAAGATACCCTGCGCGGGTTCAAGATGATTCTGGACGGCGAGGTGGACCACCTGCCGGAGCAGGCCTTCCTGAACGCCGGCACCATAGACGAGGTTATCGCCAAGGGCGAGAAGATGCTCGAGGAGGCTAGGCAATGATGACGCTCACCGTCATAACTCCTGTCGGCAAGACTCTGGAAGCCACTGTGACCAAGGTGTTTCTGCCTGGCGGCGCCGGGGCTTTCGAAGTTCTCAGGGGCCATGCTCCCCTGGTGAGCACCCTCACTGCCGGGCGCGTCCGCTACGAAGAGCAAGGGGCTATGAAGGAATATCCCGTCGCCGGCGGGTTCGTGAAGGTAGAAAACGACAGGATTGTAGTGTGCACAGAAAAATAATGAACAGGGCTCTCATATATATTCTCTCTCTGCTGCTGGCGCTTGCTTCGCCCGCCAAGGCTCTTGCCTCCGGGGCGGAAGAAGCCTTCAGCCCCAAGGAGATGGTCATGGAGCATCTGATGGACTCCTATATCTGGGAGATAACTTCCGTCAAGGGGCATGAGATTGCCGTGCCGCTGCCGGTTATCGTGCGTTCTTCCACCGGCTGGCATGTATTCATGTCAGATAAAATCTGCCACGAAGGGGCGTCTTACGAGGGCCTGTATATAGCCAAAGAGGGCAAATACAAGAATAAGATTGTGGAGGATGTCGCCGGCGTGCAGAAGCGCCCGCTGGATCTGTCCCTGACCAAGACCGCCTGCGGAGCGATACTGGCGCTGCTGGTGGTGATGGTGCTTTTTCTGGTCACGGCCCGCGCATATAAGAAGCGCGACGAGGTGGATTACTGCCCCAAAGGCCTGGCCGGCATTATGGAGTGGCAGATAGACTCCATTATGAACGGCATCATAAAGCCTTGTGTGGGAGAGAATTATCTTAAGTTTGCCCCGTATCTGCTCACGGCCTTCTTCTTTATTTTCGTGGCCAATCTGCTGGGGCTGATACCATTTTTCCCCGGCGGGGCCAATGTCACCGGCAACATCACCGTCACTTTCTTCATGGCCTTCGCCACGATGCTGGCGGTGAACCTTTTCGGAAGCAAGCACTATTACAAGGATATTTTCTGGCCGGATGTGCCCATCTTCCTGAAGGCCATCCCGATTATGCCGCTCATCGAGATCATAGGCATTTTTACCAAGCCTTTCGCCCTGATGATGCGACTTTTTGCAAACATTTTTGCCGGCCACTCGATTATCCTGAGCATCTGCAGCATTATTTTCGTGACCGCGCACATGGGTGTCGCGCTCAACAGCTCCATGACGGCTGTGAGTGTGTTCTTCATGATATTTATGAATTTCCTGGAGTTGCTTGTGGCATATATCCAGGCTTATGTTTTTACTATGCTCTCGGCCGTGTTTATAGGCCTGGCGCAGGAGCATTAAAATGAGATAATTATTTGTAAACTATTAATATTTAATTAACTATGGAACTTGCAAAAGTAGCTGCCGCAATTGGTGCAGCATTGTGCGTTTTCGGTGCCGCTTTCGGTATCAGCAAAATCGGTAAATCTGCAATGGAGGCTATCGCCCGCCAGCCCGAGTCTGCCGACAACATCCGTAGCTCTATGATTATCGTGGCTGCCCTTATCGAGGGTGTGGCTCTGTTCGCAGTCGTTGTCTGCTTCATGGCTCTCTAATGGGACTGCTCACACCATCCGGCGGACTGCTGTTCTGGATGACCCTCGCCTTTGCGGTGGTCTTCTTCGTGCTGGCAAAGTTTGCCTTCCCGGCAATTCTGGGTTCGGTGCGCAAGCGTGAGCAGTATATTGATACTCAGCTCGATGCAGCCAAGGCCGCCGAGGCGCGCATAGCCGGCATCCAGGCCGAGGGAGAGCGGCTCATCGCCCAGGCAGAGCGGCAGAAGGTCGAGATCCTGAAAGAAGCCGCCGCCGGCCGCGACCAGATTCTGGCCGAGGCCAAGGAGAAGGCCGGTGAGGAGGCTGCGCGCATCGTTGCCGAAGCCAAGCAGCAGGCAGAGCAGGAGAAGGAGGCCATACTGGCCAGCGCCCGCGGCGAAGTGGCCATGATTGCCGTGCAGATGGCGACCAAGGTGCTCCGCGGCCAGCTAGACGAGAAGCAGGCACAACAGTCCCTCCAGGAGATTTTTGCCGACGAGGCGGCGCAAAACAGCTGATAGGGAATGAACGGCGGACTCATAGCTGCAAGATACGGCAAGGCGCTGGAGTTGTATGCTCGCGAACTTTCTTGTGAGCGCGAGTGCTACGGCAATGCCGTCGCGCTGCTCTCTCTGCTGCCTTCGCTTGCGGAATATATGCGCTCTCCGATTGCCGCCGCCGACAAACGGCGCGTGCTGTCCGAGGCGGTGCCGGATGCCTGCCCGGCGTTCAGCCGCTTTCTGGACCTGGTTCTGGCCCACCGGCGCGAGGCGCGGCTCCGCTTTATACTGCAGTCATATATCTCCGCCTATAAGAAGGCCAACAACATTGTGAACGTGCAGCTTACAGTGGCCGCGGAACCCTCTGAGGCCCTGCTTGAAAAGTTGGAGGCCATCACCAGGGAATCCACCGGGGCCGAGAGCGTGGAGTTTATTGTCAAGACCGACCCCACTATTATCGGCGGCTTTATTTATATGGTTGAGGACCGTCGTCTGGACGCCAGCGTGCTGCGCCAGATCAACGATCTGAAGAAAGTATTTGAAACAAATCAGAAGCGAATTATTTAATGGAAGAGAATCTTAGACCCTCTGAAATATCAAAAGTGCTGCTCGAAGAACTGCGGCAGGCCGATCTTGGCGCCAAGACAGAAGAGGTGGGGGAGGTGCTTACCGTGAGCGACGGAGTGGTCCGCATCTGGGGCCTGAATGCCGCCCGCGCCGGAGAGCTGCTGGAGTTTGAAAACGGCGAGAAAGCCGTGGTCATGAACCTCGAGGTGGACAATGTGGGCGCCGTGTTGCTCGGCCCCACGGACATCATCAAAGAAGGCGACATCGTGCGGCGCACCAACCGCACGGCCTCTATCGATGTGCGGGAGTCCATGTTGGGCAGGGTCATCACTCCGCTGGGCGACACTCTCGATGGCGGCGGCCCTCTCAGCGGAGAGTCTTTCCGCATGCCGCTGGAGCGCAAGGCCCCCGGCGTGATTTTCCGCCAGCCCGTGACCGAACCCCTGCAGACCGGCATCAAGGCCATCGATTCCATGATCCCGATTGGCCGCGGCCAGCGTGAGCTGATTATCGGCGACCGTCAGACGGGCAAGACTTCCATTGCGATAGATACTATCATCAATCAGAGGGCCGGCTACGAGGCCGGCGACCCGGTGTACTGCATCTATGTCGCCATAGGCCAGAAGGCCTCTACAGTGGCCACTACCGTGGAGACGCTGCGAGCCCACAAGGCTATGGACTATACCGTGGTGATTGCCGCCACTGCCGGCGACAGCGCCGCGCTGCGATACTACGCTCCCTTCGCCGGCGCCGCCCTGGGCGAGTATTTCCGCGACACGGGGCGCCATGCGCTGGTCATTTACGACGACCTTAGCAAGCAGGCCGTGGCCTACCGTGAGATTTCGCTGATCCTGCGCCGCCCCTCGGGCCGCGAGGCATACCCCGGCGATATTTTCTACCTGCACTCCAGGCTGCTCGAGCGCGCTGCTAAAATCATTGAGCAGCAGGAGGTTGCCGAGATGATGAACGACCTGCCGGAGAGCATGAAGGGCCGCGTCAAAGCCGGCGGCTCGCTCACCGCGCTGCCGATTATAGAAACGCAGGCAGGCGACGTTTCTGCTTATATCCCCACCAATGTGATTTCCATCACAGACGGCCAGATATTCCTGGAAACGGACCTCTTCAACCAGGGTAACCGCCCGGCGATCAATGTCGGTATCTCCGTGTCCCGCGTCGGCGGCAACGCCCAGACCAAGTCCATGAAGAAGGTGGCCGGCACGCTCAAGATTGCCCAGGCCCAATATCGCGAGCTGGAGGCTTTCAGCAAATACAGCAGCGACATGGACGCCATCTCCATGATGACCCTGGACAAGGGACGCAAGAATACCCGCCTGCTGATACAGCCGCTGCACGCAGTGATGCCGGTAGAACGGCAGGTGGCAGTGCTTTATTGCGGCACGCAGGCGCTTATGAAAGATATTCCGCTGGAAAAGGTTCCCGATTTCGAGCAGTTGCTTCTGGAGAATCTCGCCGCCGGCGACACTTTTGACCGCATCCGCACCGAAGGCATTTCGGCCGACGTGGAAGCTGCCATCCGCAGCGCCGCCTCTGCCGTGTGCGACTCCATCCTGAATAATTAACCCCAAGGCAAATGGCATCGCTTAAAGAAATAAAGGCCAGGATATCGTCTGTGAGCAGTACGCTCAAGATCACGCAGGCGATGAAGATGGTGGCCTCCGCCAAACTGCGCAAGGCGCAAAAGATGGTGGGCGGCCTGGATGCCTATAAGAGCGCGCTTTATGCAATCCTTGCCAGCCTGAAAGATTATATTTCGGCCACGCCTCTTGCCGGCACCCAGGCTTCCGGCAAGGTTGCCCTGGTGGTATTCTCTTCCAATACCGCCCTTTGCGGCAGCTATAATGCCAATATCTTCAAGGCTTTGGAGCAGGAGGTCAAGGCTCTGGAATCCGCCGGACGGTCCGTCGTGGTTTATCCGGTGGGAGAGAAGGTGTCGAAGTTGTCCCGGAAGGCTGGTTATCAGCTGTGTACGGATTATGTCGCCTATGGCGACAAGCTTTCCTACGACGACATGGCTTCCCTGGCGCAGCATCTGATAGACGGCTTTACCGGCGGCAGGTTCGCCGGGGTGAAGCTGCTCTATATGCACTATCATTCGGCCTCGCGGCAGAGCATTGAGCTTCAGGATTGGCTGCCGGTGGCCGGCGGTTTTGACGGCGCTGCAGCCCAAGATGCCGACCCGGACCTGATAGTGGAGCCGTCCGCGGCCGAAGTGGTGGAGCAGTTGCTGCCGCTGGCTATGCGCACGGATATGTATGCGACCCTTCTGAGCAGCAACGCCAGCGAGAACGCCTGCCGCATGATTGCGATGCAGACTGCCAGCGACAATGCCCAGGATCTTCTGCAGCAGCTGATGCTCACCTACAACAAGCAGCGCCAGCAGGTCATCACGGAAGAGCTTACGGACATTTCCAATTCCAAACTGGCTTAGAAGCGGTTTAGTCCTGGGAGCCGAAGATTATACTTGCGGCGATAATTGCGAGTGCAATAAAAAGTTTCATGGCTGTATCGTTTTGTTTTCTGATACAAAATTCGTTACTTAGTGTGTCAAATAATGACGCACTAATATTTTTTTATGAAAACTGATACTTCTTCTTTAATCGCCAGGTATATCTGGCTGCTGAACAATATTGCAGAAGCCGGCGAGGGAGGGTTGTCCCGCAGCGAAATCAACCGCCTGTGGGAGCATTGTATCTATAATGAGAACCACGAGAGCGAGATTCCCCGCAAGACCTTCTATAATTATAAGTGCGAGATAGAGAGCCTGTTCGGGATTACCCTGGAAGTGGTCCGCCTGGGCGGGCAGTTCTGCTACAGGATTGCGCAGGAGGAGTCCCTGCAGCTGGGCCAGGTCAAGCAGCTGCTGCTCAACTCGCTCAGCATAAACGAGGCGGTGATGCGTGGCGGAGATTTTTCAGACCGCATACTGCTGGAGGATATCCCGTCTTCCGGCGGAGCCGTGCTGGGCGTCATCATGCAGGCAATCCGCACCTGCAAGGTGCTGCGCATAGAGCATAAAAGCTTCAAGCCGGGGGCCCGGGCCAGGGTTTCCACTGTACATCCTTACTGCCTCAAACTCAGGGAGCAGCGCTGGTATATGCTCTCTTACTGCGTGGAGGCCGACGACAGCCGCCTCTACGGCCTGGACCGCATTGCCTCCTGCATACCTACGGGGGAGAGCTACGATGCAAAGGTCCTCAAGGATTTTTTCCGCAAGCGCAAGAAGGTCAAGACTCCTGACGATTATTTCCGGGACTATTACGGGGTGATCATAGACGAGAGCGTGCCGCTGATGGACATCCGCATCCGCGTGTTCGGAGAGCAGTTCATAAACTTTTTCCGTTCGCTGCCGCTGCACTCCTCGCAGGTAGAGGTGGCCACGGTAGAGGGCGACGGGCCCTATGCGGATTTTGCCTACCACATCCACCCGACGGCCGACTTCACCAGCAAACTGCTTTCTTACGGAGCCTCCGTGAAGGTGCTCTCTCCGGCCAAATACGTAAAAGAAATAGCCGCAACCATCTCTGACAGTGCGGCTAATTATAATGAACGGTAAACTGCCGGATTTCTATCTCTTGACGCGGACCACCAGGTAGCGGGAGATGCTCCAGAAGTTGTCGCGGTCGGTGATGACTATGCTCTCGGTGCCGTCGTCCTCGATCTCGATGGTGTAGCTGTTCTCGGGGTGGTTGGTGAGCAGCTTGATGCGCTTGCCGTTGGTGGGAACCTTTGCCACGCGGCGGCGGTCGAAGCTCTTGAAGTCGGCAGCCGTGCCGGCCAGGTCGCCCAGCTTACCGGCGTCGAAGATGCCGTTCTTGGAGAACAGGCCCCATTCGATGAGTTCGGCTTCGGTGCCGCAAATGTAGTGCACT
>CACXHG010000043.1 GCA_902767355.1 uncultured Bacteroidia bacterium | reverse complement strand
GTGACCGCAGTTGAGACTTACAGCTGCGCCGCAGCCGAGAAGTACGAGCACCATAGTGCCCACCATTTCTGCTAAATACTTTTTCATATACTAGTTATTTGGTGTCTGTGACTTATTTCTTGAAAAGCACGTCTTTATCGATAGAGAGTTTCAATGTAACTACGGGATAAGCGCCGCGAACATCAGAATTCCAGAACATAACGACAGTTTTCTTGTCTGGGGAAAGAGAAAACTCCGGTGTTGCGCCATTCTCATATCCGGTGTCCCATCCAATAGCCAGGAAGCCGTCCTCCCAGTAGTAAGGCGAATGGATCTGAGGGTCTTCTTGGATCTCGCAAATGCCTTTAGTCCCAAAAACGATGTGAGCTCCTTTATAGACAAGTGCAGAAAGGTCTGCATCTCCACCCATTTTCCACATACTGTTTGAGCCGTGGAGGTCATAGGAATAGAAATCTACTTTCCAGGTAGTTCCGACCAAATCAACCTTGGAAAAGTCAAGAACTTCTTCCTTGGGGGTCTCATCTTCAGGTTTTGCCTTGTCGCAGGCTGTGAAACCGAGTGCGAATGCTGCGATTGCAGCCAAAAACAGTAAGGATTTTCTCATAGTATTGATAATATTTGTTGGTGAATTTCGCAATTCATAAACAAATATAGGAAAAAATACTATGAAATGCAAGGGCTATGCGTGAACCGGGCGGCCGCCGAGCCGGCGTATGACTTTCTCTATGCCCAGGCCGCTGCCAAGATAGCGGAAGAGTCTCTCGCCGTTGATGGCCGGCCGGCTCATGAGGAACAGGCGGGCGCCACGGCTGCGCAGCTCGGCCGCAATCTCTTTCCAATTGTAACCCTTCTCGCCGTATTCGCACACCACCAGGTCGCCGCGGCCTATGTTTCTGAGCTGGTTGTCGAAGTTGCGCTTGCCGGCAAGAAGCCGGTAGTTGAAAGAATTGGCCCATCTGCCGGAGCGGACTCCGATAGCCTTGATAATGGAATCACCGAATGCGAAAACATTTTTTGCCATAGCCCGTATTGTTTTTTATAACTTCTTGCACAAAAGTACTTCTCGTGCAAACACAAATAAAGAAAAAGTGACTTTTACTGCCAGAGAGGGGTTTAAATCGCCCGATTGTGACAAAAGTGGCAGAATCGGGGATGAAAAAACCGATAATTTTTGTTCGTCACATATAAAAACGTTGCCAATAATGGGCTGTTGTTTGTACCTTAGCGGCAGTTTGATTTCAAATTGTTATGAAGAAGAAAGAACTCCTGCTGGGAGACGAGGCGATAGCCCTGGGCGCAATCAATGCCGGCATCACCGGTGTGTACGCCTATCCCGGCACCCCATCTACCGAAATTACCGAGTATATCCAGAACAGCCCAGTGGCCAGGGAGCGCAAAATCTTCTGCCGCTGGTGCACAAATGAGAAGACCGCCATGGAGACCGCCCTCGGCGTGTCATACGTGGGCGGGCGCTCAATCGTGTGCATGAAACACGTGGGCATGAACGTGGCCGCCGATCCGTTTGTCAACGGGGCGATGGCCGGCGCCGGCGGCGGCCTGATTGTGATTGTGGCCGACGACCCGAGCATGCACTCTTCGCAGGGCGAGCAGGACACCCGTTTCTACGGCAAGTTTGCCTTCGTGCCCATTCTGGAGCCCAGCAATCAGCAGGAGGCTTACGATATGATGGAATACGGCTTCCGCCTGAGCGAGGAGCGGGACATCCCGGTGCTGATGCGCGTCACCACCCGCATGGCCCATTCGCGTGCCGTGGTGGAGTATGAAGATGTGCAGGCCGAAGCGCGTCCGATGGCCTTTCCAAAGGATCCGTCCAGCTGGATACTCCTGCCCGCCAATTCCAGGCGCAAATATCCCAAGCTTATAGAAAACTACAAGGGATTGGAAGATGTGGCCGCCCACAGCTCGTATAACCGCTATTTTGAGGGCGACGACCATTCCATGGGCATAATCGCCAGCGGCATCGGCTACAACTACCTGCGCGAGAACGTGGGTGAAGACTGCCGCTATCCCATACTCAAGATATCACAGTATCCTCTGCCCAAGGCCCTGGTGTGCAAGATGGCCGCCGAGTGCAAGAAGATACTCGTGATTGAGGAGGGGCAGCCCTTCATAGAAGAGCAGGTGGCAGGCGTGCTGCCGCACGAAACCATAGTGGCCGGCCGACTGACGGGCGACCTGCCCCGCACGGGCGAGCTCAATCCCGACAGTGTGCGCGCCGCCCTCGGCCTTGAGCCGCACAAGCTGTTCGCTCCGGCAGAGAATGTGGTGCCCCGCCCGCCGGCACTCTGCCAGGGCTGCGGCCACCGCGACCTTTACAATGCCCTCAACGAAGCTCTTGCGGTCTATCCCGACCATAAGGTGTTCAGCGACATCGGCTGCTACACCCTGGGCGCTCTGCCGCCTTTCTGGGCCATCAATTCCTGCATAGACATGGGAGCCTCCATCACGATGGCAAAGGGCGCCTCCGACGCCGGATTCTTCCCCGCAGTGGCGGTGATAGGAGACTCTACCTTCGCCCACTCCGGCATCACCGGCCTGCTGGACGTTGCTAACTGCAATGCCAATGTGGTTGTGATAATCTCCGACAATGTCACCACCGGCATGACGGGAGGGCAGGACAGTGCCGCGACCGGCAAGCTGGAGCAGATATGCATGGCGGTCGGCATCGCTCCCGAACATGTGAATGTGGTGGTCCCCCTGCCCAAGAATATGGAGCAGATCAAGGAACTCATAAATCGCGAAATTGCATATAACGGCCCCAGCGTGATTATCTCACGCCGCGAATGTATCCAGACTGCAAAGCGTCATGCCGCAGCCAGGAAAACCAATAATTAAAGTGAAGATTCAATTATGAAAAAAGATATAATTCTAGCAGGAGTCGGAGGCCAGGGCATACTTTCCATCGCCACTGTGATAGGCCATGCCGCAATTAAAGAAAACCTTTATATAAAGCAGGCAGAAGTGCATGGCATGAGCCAGCGGGGCGGCGACGTGCAGTCCAATCTGCGCATCAGTTCAGAGCCGATTGCCTCCGATCTGATTGCCCGCGGCTGTGCGGACCTCATTATCTCCCTGGAGCCGATGGAGGCTCTCCGCTACTTGCCCTTCCTGGCAGAAGAGGGGTGGATCGTGACCAACACCACGCCTTTTGTCAATATCCCCAATTATCCCGATTCGGAAAAGCTCATCGCAGAGCTCAAGGCCCTGCCGCACGTGATCATGCTGGATGTGGATGCCATCGCCAAGGATGCCGGGAGCCCGCGCAGCAGCAATATCGCCCTTCTGGGAGCCTGCTCGTCGCTGCTGGACATTGAATCCGAAAAGCTCGAGGCCGGTATCAGGGAAATCTTTGCCCGCAAGGGAGACGCCGTCGTAGAGTCTAATCTGGCAGCCTTCCGCGCCGGACGCGCCGCAGCTAATCGCTAATCGCATTTGCGACGGCGATGCCGTCCAGGGCGCTGGAGACTATGCCCCCGGCATAGCCCGCCCCTTCGCCGCAGGGATAAAGCCCGGGCAGGGAAGCGTGCTGCAAGGTGGTGGCGTCGCGCGGAATGCGTATAGGCGACGAGGTGCGGGACTCGCAGGCGAGTACCAGCGCCTCGTTGGTATAAAAGCCCTTCATCTTGCGGTCGAACAGGGGGAAGGCCCTGCGCAGCCTTTCAGAAACGAATTGCGGAAGTAATTCTGTAAGTGGTGCGGCCGTGATGCCTGCTGTATAGCTGCTTGCAGGCAGGCCTGCAGACTGTTTGCCGCGGCAGAAATCCACCATGCGCTGGGCCGGCGCCTTGAGCGAATTGCTGTAGCTGAACATGGTCTTTTCTACCTGACGCTGAAATTCAAGTAAGGCAAAGGTACCAAATCTGTCATAGTCCGGTACGTCGGCCAGCGAAACCTGCACAACTATGCCTGCATTCGCCCTGGGACCGTTGCGCAGGGAGTTGGACATGCCGTTGAGCACTATGCCGTCCGATTCCGTGGAGGAGGGCACCAGTATGCCGCCAGGGCACATGCAGAAAGAAAATACCCCGCGGCCGTCGATTTGCTCTGCCAGATAATACTCTGCAGGGGGCATGCCCGGCTGCCAGCGGCCGTGGTACTGGATATTGTTTATCAGGCTCTGCGGGTGCTCTACCCGTACTCCAAGTGCAAAGTCCTTGGGCTCTAATTGCCAACCCTTTGCATCGAAGAGAGAATATATGTCAGAGGCGGAATGTCCGCTGGCGAGAATCACATTGTCGGCCTTGAATGTGAGGCCCCCTTCGCACACTGCTTCCCAGCGCGGGCCGTCGCCGCCAAGCGGCTTCAGGTCGATGACTTTTGAGTTGAAGTGATACTCCCCGCCATGGCTTGTAATGCACTCACGTATAGACTCTACCATCTTTGGCAATACGTCGCTGCCAATGTGGGGGCGGGCATCGATGAGAATCTGCGGCTGGGCGCCGAAGTTCACCATTTGATGCAGTACTTCATATATGTCGCCCCTTTTGCTTGACCTTGTGAAGAGTTTGCCGTCGGAAAAAGTGCCTGCGCCGCCTTCTCCATAGCAGTAATTGGAGTCTGCGCACACCTGTCCGCGCACAGAAATGGCCGCTATGTCCTTTTTGCGGCTGTGTACATCCTTGCCGCGCTCCAGAATCACTGGTTTCAGGCCGCGTTCCAGCAGGCGCAGGGCGGCGAACATCCCGGCCGGCCCGCCACCGATAATTATCACTGGCTTAGCGGATGTAACATTCTTGTAATGGAACTCGTAGGCCTTCGCCGGGGCATCGCCCTCGACCATGGCCCGTATCTGATAGCGGTAGAGCAGCTGCCCGCGGGCGTCCAGCGAGCGGCGGACTATGTCGCAGCGTACGATTTTGCCCGGCTTTACCCCGCAGGCCTTTGCGGCTGCGGCGCTGAGCTCTTCTGCGCTGGGAGTGTGGTTCAGCGGCCAGGCTGCGTCGAAGATTTTCATAACTTGTAGTCGGCGGCCCTGGAGATGGGGGCGGCGTCCAGGCCGCAGAATATGCCGGCCTGGTATTTATACATGCCCACGATGGCTATCATGGCGGCATTGTCTGTGGTGAAGCGCAGCTCCGGCAAGAAGCAGCTCCAGCCGCGCTTTTCGCCCTCGGAAGTGATGGCCGCGCGCAGGGCGGAGTTGGCTGCCACGCCGCCGCCGGCCACAATCTGCTTGATTCCGGTCTGTTTAGTGGCCTTGACCAGCTTGTCCATGAGTATGTCTATCAGGTCTTTCTGGAAGCTGGCACAGATGTCGTTTTTATATTTTTCTATAAAATCGGGATCCTCTTTGAGCTGGTCGCGCAAGAAGTAGAGCAGGGAAGTCTTTATGCCGCTGAAGCTGAAGTCCAGGCCTTCGATGTGAGGTTTGGCAAAGCGGAATTTGTTCGGGTCTCCCTCTTTTGCGAGGCGGTCTATGATTGGGCCGCCGGGGTAGCCGAGATCCAGCATCTTGGCGCATTTGTCAAAGGCTTCGCCCACGGCGTCGTCTATCGTCTGGCCCAGTATCGTGAAATTGAGATAGTCATCTACGCGCACTATCTGGGTGTGTCCGCCGGAGGTCAGCAGTGCCAGGAAGGGGAATTGCGGCTGGGTGTTGTCGCGGCCTTCTACTTTTATAAAGTGTGACAGAATATGGCCCTGAAGGTGGTTTACCTCAACCATCGGTTTATCTGCCGCAATTGCCAGCCCTTTGGCAAAGGAAGTGCCCACAATAAGGCTGCCCAGCAGGCCGGGGCCCCGGGTGTAGGCTATGGCGTCTATGTCGCTCATGCTAACGCCGGCCTGGACCAGCGCCTGCGACACTACCGGCAGGATGTTCTGCTGGTGTGCCCGGCTGGCAAGCTCAGGAATCACGCCGCCGTATTTGCGGTGTACCTCCTGGGAGGCCATTACGTTGGAAAGCAGCCAGCCGTCGGCCAGGACTGCCGCAGAAGTGTCGTCGCAAGAAGATTCTATTCCTAAGATAAGGGTTTTGCCGTCTGTCATTCTTCTACTCTCCCGGGATATGCCTCGAGGGCTTTCTGCAGCACCACGAGGGCTTTTTTAAGGTCTTCTATCTTGAGCACATAGGCCAGGCGCACTTCGTTGCGGCCTATGCCGGGGGTGGTGTAAAAGCCGCTCGCCGGAGCCATCATGACCGTGGCGCCCTCATATTCGAAACTTTCCAGGCACCACTGGCAGAACTTGTCGCTGTCGTCCACCGGAAGTTTTGCTACAGTATAGAAAGCGCCCATCGGGATGGGGGAATATACGCCGGGAATCTTGTTGAGCCCGTCTATGAGGCATTTGCGCCTTTCCAGATATTCTTCATAGACTTCGCTTGTGTAGTCTTCGGGTGCATCCAGCGATGCCTCGGCGGCTATCTGGCCCACCAGCGGCGGTGAAAGGCGCGCCTGGCAGAATTTCATCACGGTCTTGCGCAGCTCTTTGTTTTTGGTGATGAGGGCGCCGATGCGGATGCCGCACTCGGAGTAGCGCTTGCTCACCGAGTCGATCAGCACCACGTTCTGCTCAATGCCCTTGAGATGGCAGGCGCTGATATAAGGCGTGCCGGCATACACGAATTCGCGGTAAACTTCGTCTGAGAAGAGGTACAGGTCGTATTTCTTTACCAGCTGGCGAATCTGCTCCATTTCCTTGCGGGTGTAGAGGTAGCCAGTGGGGTTGTTGGGGTTGCAGATGAGTATGGCCTTTGTGCGTTCGTTGATCAGTTCTTCGAACTTGTCCACCTTGGGCAGGCAGAAGCCTTCGTCTATGGTGGTGGTCACGGTACGTATCACGGCCCCGGCAGAAATTGCAAAGGCCATGTAGTTGGCATACGCGGGCTCGGGCACTATAATCTCGTCGCCCGGGTTAAGGCAGCTCAGGAAGGCGAACAGCACCGCCTCGCTGCCGCCGGTGGTGATGATAATGTCGTCGGCGGTAACGTCTATGTTGAATTTCTTGTAGTAGTTGACCAATTTTTCGCGGTAGCTGCGATAGCCCTGGCTGGGGCTGTACTCCAGTATGGTGCGGTCTATGTTGCGTATGGCTTCCAGGGCCACTTCGGGAGTGGGCAGGTCCGGCTGGCCAATGTTAAGGTGATAGACTTTGGTGCCGCGGGCTTTTGCGGCATCTGCAAGGGGTGCCAGCCTCCGGATAGGGGAAGCGGGCATCAGGTCGCCGCGTTTAGAGATTACAGGCATAAATAATTGTTGTTCTGGATATTTCTTTCAAATGCGCGGCTAAGGTACTAATTTTTGATATATTTGCGTCTAATATGCACAAATCAAAATAGTTCGGAATGAAAAAACTATGTTTCCTTTTTTCTCTGATGCTGCTCGCCGCAAGCGCCTGCAGTAAATATGAGACCTATGAGGGAGACCCCCTTAAAACCCAGATATATACGCTGGACAACGGCCTGAAGGTTTTCATGACCGTAAATAAGGAGGAGCCCCGTATGCAGACTGCCATCTGCGTGAAGGTTGGCGGCAAGAACGACCCTAAAGACAATACCGGCCTCTCGCACTATCTGGAGCACCTGATGTTCAAGGGAACCCGGCAGTTCGGCACTACCAACTACGAACTGGAAAAGCCTCTGCTGGATTCCATTGCCGGCCTGTTCGAGGTCTATCGCGGCACCCGCGACGAGGCCGCTCGCAAGGCTCTCTACCACAGGATAGACTCCATAAGCTACGAGGCCTCCAAAATCTCCATTCCCAATGAATACGACAAGCTGATGGCGGCTATCGGCGCCACCGGCACCAACGCCTTCACCTCCGAGGATATGACCTGCTACATAGAGGATATCCCCGCCAACCAGGTAGAAAACTGGGCGCGCATCCAGGCCGACCGCTTCGAGAACATGGTCATCCGCGGCTTCCACACCGAACTGGAGGCAGTTTATGAAGAGAAAAACATCGGCATGACCCAGGACGGACGCAAGGTCTATGAGGCGCTCAACCAGGCGCTTTTCCCTCATCATCCCTATGGTACACAGACGGTCATCGGCACTCAGGAGCACCTGAAAAACCCGTCTATAGAAGCCGTCCAGAAGCATTTTGACACCTATTACGTGCCCAACAACATGGCTATCTGCGTCAGCGGTGACTTCGATCCCGACGAATTCGTGAAGATTGTCAAGAAATATTTCGGCCACATGAAGCCCAACAACAATCTTCCCAAGCTTGCCTATGAACCCGAGCCGGAAATCACAGCTCCCGTAGAGAAGGAGGTGTTCGGCCAGGAAGCCGAATACATGTGCATGGCCTGGAGGCTGCCCGGAGTGGCTTCTACCATGGATGTGGACCCTGTGGCGGAAATCGCCTGCACCGTCATGTCCAACGGCGCAGCGGGTCTGATGGACCTGGACCTGAACAAGCAGCACAAGATTCTCTCCGGCGGCATGTCCTATGAGTCCCAGCCGGATTACAGCACGGTGATGGTGGAGGCTATGCCCAACAGCGGCCAGAGCCTGGAAGAGGTGAGGGACCTGATACTGGCCGAGGTCGCCAAGCTTTGCAACGGCGAATTCACAGAAGACGACGTAACCGCCTGCAAGAACAACTACCGCCTGAACCAGATGAACGAGCTTACCAGCAACTACAGCCGCGCCATCAGCCTGGCCAGCGCCTTTGCTTACGGCATGCCCTGGAAAGATGTCGTTGCTAACGAGCAGGCTCTGAAAAATGTCACCAAGGAAGACATCGTCGATTTTGCCAACACCTATCTCTGCCAGAATAACTACGCGATAGTTTACAAGCGCGAAGGCACGGACCCCGACATCCAGAAGGTGGAGGCTCCCGCCATCACGCCCATCTTCATGAACCGCGACACTTCCAGCCAGTTCCTGAAGGATATCTCGGCCAATGTGCCCGCGCCCATAGAGCCGGTGTTCGTGGATTTTTCAAAGGACCTGGATGTGGACAACGTGGCCGCCAACGTGGATATGCTCTATGTGCAGAACAATCTTAACGACATTTTCACGGTGCAGTTCGTGTTCAACAACGGCACCTACGACAATCCCGTCCTGGAATATGCCGGCGACTATCTGCGCCACCTGGGCACCGACAGCATGACGGCCGAGGAGTTCTCGCGCAAGATGTATTCCCTGGCGTGCTTCTATACCCTCATGGCCAGGGAGAACACTTTCACCCTTTCTATAATCGGGCTCAGGGAGAACATGGGCGAGGCCATATCCCTTGTGGAGAATCTCATCGCCAATGCCCAGCCTGACGAGAAGGTGCTCATGGATGTCAAGAGCGAGATGCTGCAGTGGCGCCTGAATGCCAAGAAGGATCAGGGTGCCAACGACAGCGCATTCTACGACTATCTGGTGCTCGGCCCCGAAACCATAGCCAAAATGAATCTGGACAATTCGGAGCTGATGGCAATGACTTCAGAGGATATTCTCGGCTCTTTGCGTTCGCTGTTTGCCAAGCAGCACGAGATTTATTACTACGGCCCGGATTCGGAGGAGGATGTGAAAGCCTGCCTGGCGGCCAACCACACCATCAGCGTCAATCCCGAGCCGCTGGCCAAGCACTTCGTGCCGGCTTGCAGCACAGCCGAAAACAAGGTGTTCGTGGCCCAGTATGAAGCCCCCAATCTGAATTATTATCAGGTTTCGGTGGATGACCGCAGTTTTGATGTTGCCAGCGAAAGTGCCCGTGCGCTTTTCCGCGAGTATTTCAGCGGCGGCATGAATTCCGTGGTATTCCAGGAAATCCGTGAATCCCGCGCCTTGGCCTATTCGGCAGGTGCCGGCATCTCGACTCCCGCATATTCCGAAGGCAAATACCGCTTCACCGCGGCAATGGTTACCCAGAGCGACAAACTGCAAACGGCCGTAGAAGCTTATGATGGAATCATAAACAATATGCCGGTGAGCGAGAATTCCCTCGGTATTGCCAAGGACGCCATCATCTCCCGCATGCGCACGGAGCGCACCACTGGCATGGGCATCATACGCTCATACATCCGCTGCCGCGACCTTGGCCTGGACGAGCCCCTGGACAAGATGATTTACGAGCAGGTGCCCACGCTTACCATGGACGATGTGGTGGCATACCAGCAGAAATGGATCAAAGGCCGCACATACCACTACGGAATTCTCGGGAACGAGAAGGACATCGACATGGAGTATCTCAAGACTCTCGGTCCGGTGCAGAAAGTCACCAGCGAAGAGATTTTTGGCTTCTAAGGAGCTGAAAGTGCCATACTAAATGCGCCATTATCGCGCATTTACCCTAAAAACCCCACAATCGTGGGGTTTTTTCGTATTGATAATAGCCCGAAATTTACACTTGGAAATTAAGGAATATCTTATGGATACAAATGAATCATTTCCGAGTGTGAAGATTACGGCCCGCGAGCGGCAGATTCTCTGCTTGCTGGCCAAGGGGAAATCTACCAAAGCGATGGCCTCGGAACTGAACCTGAGCTCGGAGACCATTATCTGGTACCGCAAGCAGTTGCACCGCAAGTTTGGCGTGCATTCGACCGCCGAGCTGCTTATGAAAGCCGTGGAGTTTAAATTATTATAATATTATCGATATGAAAAAGTGTGCTTTGATAATCGCGCTGGTGCTCTTTGTTTGCGCACCGGCAAACGGGCAGAACCTGCTTAAGAAACTCGGCGACCGCGCCAAGGATGCCGTAGAGAACAACCTCGGCGACAAGGTCGAGAAGGGCGTCAACGACCTTTTGAACGGCAAGAAGAAAGACAAGAAGGATAAAAAAGACAAAGCCTCAAAAAACGAAGATACAGATTATGAGGCAACAGAGGCTGTCGACGACACTCACGATGCTACAAGTCAGAACGTCAAGAGCGACTTTGTCCGCGGCGACGTGATTATGTTTGAAGATGACCTTGCCGGCGAGCAGGTCGGTGAATTCCCCTCCAAGTGGGACCTCGTCAGAGGTAGTGCAGAAGTTGCAGTCATCAATGGCGCGAAGTGTATTGAGATGGATCGCGGTGATGCCTGGATTTCTCCGCTTGTCAAGGGCGGCATCAAAAACTATCTCGGCGACGTGTTTACCATCGAGTACGATATGCTTTATGACGACAGACCTAAAGATGGCTGCGCTCAGATAGAACTTGATATTATGAATGAAGATCAGCCTCGTGACTGGGAATTGTTTACCATTACCTATGGTACTTGCCACGATAAACAGTCATACGATTGCAGCTATTGCCTTACCTCAGAGCCTTCTTTCACCCATAAAGAGGGACACGCAAGTTCTGCCGACAATACAGTCAACAATGATGGTCGCTGGCATCACTTCGCTCTTTCGTTCAACAAGCGCGCCATCAAGTTCTATGTAGATGGCATACGTGTAATCAATGTGCCTAATGCCAAGCCCGGTGCCGGATGGGTTACCTGGTTTGCCTGCGGTGGTCCCAGACCTGTTTATTTGAAGAATATTGTGATTGCCAAGGGCGCCGTGGATCTCTATGAGCGCAATGCCACCGACATTGATGCGAAAGTATCTGCAGTTGAAAAAGCAATCGAGGAGACCGGCAAGTTCGTGACCAACAACATCCTGTTCGAAACCGGCAAGGCTACGCTGAAACCCGAGTCTATGGAAGAAATCCAGAAGGTTGCCGAGTATATGAAGAAGAACCCCCAGGCACGCTTCGAAGTGCAGGGCCACACCGACAATGTCGGCTCCGACAAGACCAACGACCCTCTGAGCCAGGCACGTGCCGAGGC
>CACXHG010000042.1 GCA_902767355.1 uncultured Bacteroidia bacterium | reverse complement strand
GCCGGCAAGGCGCCTGGAAAAGGAGGCGTCGCAGCGAAAAGGAGCTGTAGAAGCGGTTAAACGCGCAGCGTTAAGAAAAGCACCATCTCCGGCAGCCCTCTGCCCCTTGGCAAGTTGGCATTATCAGCTTACGACAGCGTCGCACATCTGGGTGCTCCCAATGGGGTGCCAAAAACAGCCACAAGGCGCATTTTGGGCCGTTTTTGCTCCTTGTGGGGGTCGAAATTCTTCCACTGGGAGCACTGACGCCCAACCTTAATCGTGCGATGTTTTAAAAACACAGGCTTTTGCGAGTGATCCCCTATTTCACTAGGGGACTGCCGTCCCCTAAGACCCCTGCGGCGCAAAGCGCCGGGCAGCAATGCTGGCTTTTTTGTGCCCATAGGGCAACGACCGCATTTTGATTGTTTGCGTACAAAACCGTATCTTTGCAAGTTACATTGCTTGACGTATGGACATCACTCTGTTTTCACAATGCCTGAAGGACCTGGTCCGCACCCACGACGAGGTTGTAGTCCCCGGATTGGGGACTTTTTCGGCACAGATGGTGCCCGGCGGTCAGCTGGAAGATGGCACGCCCACCCCGCCATACCGCAAGGTCACTTACAGCCCGGCAGAGGATGGAGATGACGGCACTTTCCTGCGATTTCTGGCAAAGTATCTGCCCGAAGGAAGCGACGCCGAAGCGGAATTCACGGATTTCATAGAGGATTTCTGCGGCGAACTGGACTCTAAACGCGAGATCGGGCTCGAGGGCATAGGCACGCTCAAGGCCACGGCCCACAAGATTTATTATTTTGCCGGCAATCCGGACTTTTTTGAGTATCCCGACGTTGCAGGGCAGGAATCCGTGAGCGGAATGCTGCCTGAAGACTATGCCGACGAAGACAGCAAGCCGATAGAACTCAGTGGCGAGAAATGGGCGCGGGAAGACAGCGAGCCTTTGGAGCCTCAAACACAGCACCAAGAGCAGCCGGACACCCCTCAAGAAGTTGAAAGCGAGTCGGAAGAAGCTGCCCCGGAGGAAGACGACAGTCCAGAGGAGTTTGAAGACCGCAACCCGCGCAACATACTAATAGGCAATATTTTGCTGATTGTCTTCGTGGTGCTGATATTTTTGATGATAGCCGTGACCCTGCTTAAGGATCTGCCCTGGATGAGCAATCTGCTGGACCACTTGCTATATACTAAAGAAGAACTGGAGATTTTGGGCAAATGATAGACAGGCTCACAAAAGACAGGATAATGGATGCCGCCCGCATCGAAGAGGTCATAGGCGAGTTCGTGACCCTGAAGCGGTCTGGCGCCAATTATATCGGCCTGTGCCCGTTCCACCCGGACAACCACCCTTCCATGTCGGTGTCCACCACGCGGCAGATTTTCAAGTGCTTCTCCTGCGGCCACTCCGGCAACGTGGTTTCTTTCCTGATGGACCACGAGCACATCAGCTATCCGGAGGCGCTCAAATATCTGGCACGCAAGTACGGCATCGAGGTCACAGAAAAGGAGGAAACTCCGGAAGAGACCGCCCAGCGGATGCGCAGCGACAGCCTTATGATAGTGACCGAGGCCGCCCAGAAGTTCTTTCAGGACGTCCTGTGGGACGCCAGCCAGAGCAACCTGATAGGTCTTAGCTACTTCCGCCAGCGCGGCTTCACGGATGAGACCATCCGCCGCTTCGGCCTGGGCTATGCGCCGGAAGGCTACGACAAATTTACCAGATACGCCCAGGAACACGGCTACAGCGAAGAGTATCTGGTAGAGACCGGCCTGTGCGTCAAGCACGACGACGGCCGCCTCTCCGACCGCTTCTACGGCCGCGTGATGTTCCCGATATATTCACTTTCGGGCCGGGTCATCGCCTTCGGCGGGCGCATTATGTCCTCCGAAAAGAAGCTGGCGAAGTACATCAATTCGCCCGAATCGCTCATATACAGCAAGAGCCGCTCCACGCTCTACGGCCTCTTCCAGGCCAAGAATGCCATTGCCCGCCAGGAAAAATGCATCATGGTGGAAGGCTATGCCGATGTGATATCGATGCACCAGCGCGGCATAGAGAATGTGGTCGCCTCCAGCGGCACGGCCCTCACCGAGGGGCATATCAATCTGGTGAAGCGCTTCACCAACCGCATCACCTTCATCTACGACAGCGACCCGGCCGGCATCAAGGCCTCTCTGCGGGGGATAGACATGGTGCTGGAGGCCGGCATGGAGGTCAAGGTGGTGCAGCTGCCCGACGGCGACGACCCCGACTCCTTCGCACAGGCCCACGAGAAGGCGGAGATCGAGGAATACATAGCCTCCCACGAGCAGGATTTCGTATCGTTCAAGATAGCCATCCTGTCGCAGGACATAGCCCCGAACGACATCTACGCCCGCACTCAGATGATAAACGAGATTGTGCAGACAGTGTCGGTGATTCCCGACGAGATAACGCGCAATGTCTATATAGAAAAGATTGCCGGCATGTTCGACCTGCAGCAGGACTCTCTGTTCAGCCGGATAAGCCGGCTCCGCAAGCAGCGCCGCGAGCAGAAGCTCAGCCGGCAAAACCTGTCTGAAAACGAGGCCCGCAACCAGCAACCGCCTCAGGTCATTCAGGAGCAGGAGCAAGCCGCGGAGCTGTCAGCTCCGAGAGCCAAGACCACGGAAAACACCTTCCTGGACGTGTGCGAGCGCGAACTTGTGGAGATGCTCATCAAGTGGGGAGAATACACCCTCCACTGGGAGAGCAATATGCTCTACGGGGCCGAGCAGATACCGGAGGTGAGCGTCTCGGAGTTCATACGCTCTTCTCTGGAAAACGACGAGCTGGAGTTTTCCAACCCGCTGTACAAGAAGATTTACGACGAATATTTCCGCCTTGACCCCGGAAGCGACCCCGACTGTGAGGTAAGGCAGGGAAGCATAATAAAATACTACACCTTTCACGACGATCCGGCTGTGGTGCAACTTGTCACCGAGTTGTTGTCGGAAAGCCACCCCCTCACCATCAAGGCCTTCAACGATTCGGTAACGCGGGAAGAAGACCGCCTGAGCAGGGATGTCCCGCGAGCCGTGCTGCAATACCAGTCGCGCGTGGTGCGCCTGCGGCAGACGGCCATCCAGAAAGAGATTGCCGCCGCCGAGAAAGATGGCGACCAAGCAAGGCGCAACGACCTGGTACGCACTCTGATACAACTGAATCAGATACGCAGCCAGCTCGACAAAGAATTGAAAAAATATTAAAATCAAATAACTATGGCTAAAGAATTCAAAAGAACACTTGTGACCTGCGCGCTGCCCTATGCCAACGGGCCCGTGCACATCGGACATCTGGCCGGCGTCTATGTGCCCGCCGACATCTATGTCAGATATCTGAAGATGCGCGGTCGCGAGGTACTGTTTGTGTGCGGCAGCGACGAGCACGGAGTGCCCATTACCATCAAGGCGCTGCAGCAGGGCTGCACCCCGCAGGACATTGTGGACAAATATCACGGCATCATAAAGAAGGCTTTCGCCGACTTCGGCATCGACTTCGACATTTACTCCCGCACCACAAGCAAGGTGCACGAGGCCACAGCTTCGGAGTTTTTCCGCAAGCTCTACGACGAAGGCAAGTTCATAGAGAAGGAGAGCGAGCAATATTACGACGAGCAGGCGCACCAGTTCCTGGCCGACCGCTACATTATGGGCACCTGCCCCAAGTGCGGCAACGAGCGCGCCTACGGCGACCAGTGCGAGAAGTGCGGCTCCACCCTCAGCCCCGACGAGCTGATTAACCCCCACTCCACCATCAGCGGCGCCCCTCTGGTAAAGAAGGCCACCAAGCATTGGTATCTGCCCCTGGACAAATATGAGCCCTGGCTGCGCGAATGGATACTGGAGCAGCACAAAGAGTGGAAAACCAATGTCTATGGCCAGTGCAAGAGCTGGCTGGACGGCGGCCTGCAGCCGCGCGCGGTGAGCCGCGACCTGGACTGGGGCGTGCCCGTGCCGGTAGAAGGTGCCGAGGGCAAGGTGCTCTACGTGTGGTTCGACGCCCCCATCGGCTACATCTCCAACACCAAGGAACTGCTTCCCGACAGTTGGGAGAAGTGGTGGAAAGACCCCGAGACCAAACTGGTTCACTTCATTGGCAAGGACAACATCGTGTTCCACTGCATAGTGTTCCCCTCTATGCTCAAGGCCTACGGCGGCTACATTCTCCCCGACAATG
>CACXHG010000041.1 GCA_902767355.1 uncultured Bacteroidia bacterium | reverse complement strand
CGCCTGTGCGGCGGCGACATGAGCTTCACCTCCGCCATCACCTACGACTTCGAGGTGTTCAGCGCCGCTCAGGAGCGCTGGCTGGAGGTCAGCTCGGTGAGCAACTTCGAATCCTATCAGGCCAACCGTCTCAAACTGCGCTATAAGGATGCCGATGGCAAGACCCAGCTCGCCCACACCCTCAACGGCAGCTCGCTGGCCCTGCCCCGCATAGTGGCCGCCCTGCTGGAGAACAACCAGACGGCCGAAGGCATCAAAGTGCCCGAGGTTCTGCGCAAGTGGACAGGCTTCGACATCATCGACTAAATGCATAAGGCAGGTCAGAGAGTCATAATGGGAATAGACCCCGGCACCCAGATTATGGGCTACGGGGTCATTCTCATTGATGGCAAAAAGGTTCATTTCGTGGACCTGGGCATAATCGACCTGCGCAAGGAAAAGGACCACTTCGAAAAGCTGCGCCGCATATTCATAGAGGTCGGCGAGCTCTACGACCAGTACAAGCCCGACGACCTGGCCATAGAGGCCCCCTTCTACGGCAAGAACCCCCAGGTGATGCTCAAGCTGGGCCGGGCCCAGGGCGCCGCCATAGCCGCCGCGCTGCAGAGGGACATCCCCATTTTTGAATACGCTCCGCGAAAGGTGAAAATGGCCATCACCGGCAAGGGTGCGGCCAGCAAGGAGCAGGTCAAAGAGATACTGGAGCGCACCATGGACGTCAAGCTGGACATCAAATATCTGGACGCCAGCGATGCCATAGCCATCGCGATGTGCCATTTCTATCAGCTCACCAATCCGATGAGCGACACCAAGGCTTCTACCAACTGGAAGAAGTTCGTGGAGGCTCACGCCGACAGGATAGTGAAAAGCTAGGCTTCTTCCTGGACGTTTCTCAGGATATCCCGACCGACGGCATAGGCGCGCCATTTTTCTATGAGCGCCTGCATATCGGCGGGGATCTCGCTGTCGAAAAAGATTTCCTTGTGGGTGCGCGGGTGCGTAAAGCCCAGCGTCTTGGCATGCAGCGCCTGGCGGGGCATCAGCTCAAAGCAGTTGTCTATGAACTGCTTGTACTTGGTGTAGATGGGGCCTTTGAGCACACGGTCGCCGCCATAGCGGTCGTCGTTGAAGAGCGGATGGCCTATGTGGTTCATGTGCACGCGTATCTGATGCGTACGGCCGGTCTCCAGATTGCACTCCACAAGGGTCGTGTAGCCGAAGCGCTCCAGCACCCGGTAGTGGGTGACTGCGGTTTTGCCCTGGCTGCCGTCTTCAAACACCTTGAAGCGCATGCGATCGTTGGGGTCCCGCCCGATGTTGCCCTCTATAGTGCCGGCGTCCTGGGCCACATTGCCCCACACCAGCGCCCAGTAGGTGCGCTTGATGGTATGGTCGAAAAACTGCTTGGCCAGATACATCTGGGACTCGTCGTTCTTGGCCACCACCAGCAGCCCGGAGGTGTCCTTGTCTATGCGGTGCACCAGCACGCCCATGCGCTCGTCAGGCGCATCGGCCTCCTGGCTGATGCCCAGATGATAGGCCAGGGCATTGACCAGCGTGCCGGAGAAATGCCCGAAACCCGGGTGGACCACCAGCCCGGCGGGCTTGTTCACGATCAGAAGGTCGTCGTCTTCGTAAACAATATCCAGCGGTATAGGCTCGGGGTGCACCTCGAAGCCGCGGCGCTGGTAAGGCAGCATTATCACAATGGTGTCCAGCGGCTTGACCTTGTAGTTGGCCTTCACCGGGCTGCCGTTGACCAGGACGTACTGAGCCTCGAGGGCAAGCTGCACGCGGTGGCGCGAGGTCTGCTCCATCTTGCTCACTATGAACCGGTCTATACGCAGGGGGGCCTGCCCCTTGTCCACCACAAAACGGTAATGCTCGAACATCTGTCCGTCGCCGCCGTCCTGCTCCAGGTCCTGATCCAGGTCCTGATCCAGATCCTGATCCAGATCGTCGTCCAGAAGGGCTTCGTCCACCATTATTTTACCTTATCGGGGTTTACCGTGAGATAGATGTCCACGCTGCGGCCCATGCCCACTCCGGAGCCGGCCGCCGGCGACTGCCCATAAACCACGGCATGCAGGCTGTCCGCATAGTTCTTGACGCTGTCGTCGTAGCGCACCTTGCCCACATTGAGAGAATTCTCTATGATATTGGCGCTCGCCACGCTGAAGGTGAAACCCTTCACATTGGGCACGTCGGTGGCATTGTCCTCTTCGTTGAGGCCCAGCACCAGGTCTATCTTGCTCTCAGTCTCGACCTTGCGGCCAGCCGCGATATCCTTGCCCTTGTATTGCTGTCGCAGCACATTGTTGGTGGCGATATCGCTGACGTATGTCAGTTTGCCCACTCCGAGGCCGCTGGCGGTGAGTTCGGCCGAAGCCTGGCGCAGCGAATAGCCAATCACAGAAGGCACCGACACCAGCCGCGGCACGGTGGAATTGATGGTGATGAACACGCGGCGGTTTTTCTTGACGCGGCTGCCGGCAATCGGGTTCTGCGAGAAGACGACCCCCAGCGGGAGATGCTTCACAAACACGGAATCGGCCACCTCCACCCGCAGGTGCAGATTCTTGGCCACCCTCTCGACAGTGCGCATATCGAGCGCAGTAAAATCGGGCACGGTGAGCTCTCTGTTATGCCTGGTGAACAGCGCCAGGGCCAGCTGCAGCAGCAGCACGAGGGCCACCACGAACACGATGCCCCCGATAAAATTGCGCAGCAGGCTTTTATCTTTATTGTCAGAATTTGCCATAATAGTTACAAAGTTAATAAATTTCCGCCGACAAATCAACCGGCCTGCTCCGGATCGGGCAGGATAATCACCGGCGTGCCGACCTGCACCCGGGCCTTGAGATCGCTGATGTCTTCGTTACGCATGCGGATGCAGCCCTCGGTGGCCCGCGAGCCTATGGACTCCGGGAACGGAGTGCCGTGGATGCCGATGTCTATGAAGCCCGGCACGCCCAGGCGCAGGAACCACGGGCCGTAGGCCTCCTTCACCGGCCCCTTGCCGTCGCCAAAATCGTGCGAGAGACCCCTGGAATTGAGCAGCTGGGTTATCTTGAAAGTCCCTTCCGGAGTGCGGTGGTCGCCCCTTTTGAGTTTCGGGCCATAATTGACGGCGCAGGCAATGCCGTACTCTATGAGCGGCTCGCCGGCGGCATCTATCAGCCACAGCTTGAAAGTCTGCTTGTCTATCAGTATAAACGGCGCCGAATCCACGCGGCCGGCATACTGGGCAAAGCGCGGCTGCGCCCACAGCCCCAGGGCAGGCATCAGCGCCAGCGCCACCATCAAAACCAGTTTCTTCATAACAGCCGCTAAGGTAGCAAAAAAAAATGGACGGCCTCTCGCATTCGAGAAGTGACCGCACAGTCTTGTTTTAAAGATAATTACTTCTGAGTAGATAGGTTTGCGTTCAATTGGTTCACGTCTATCATCGGCAACGGATACTTGGAGAAGTTTGTCCCGGCGGTCTTGACGACCAGAATACCACGCATCGTGCCAATAGCCACACTTAAGAAATGCGGCATTATGTGATTTACCGTAATGCTTTGATCGTCATTGAAAACAATGAACTGAGCGAGATCTTTTACCTCAAATTCAAATTTGTATAAACTATCGAGTACAACATCCGCGTCCAGTTCATAACGAGTTCCGAAAATCAAGTTGAAGATATTGTTCTCGACATCGGGTTGAATCTGTGTCGAAAAGCCAATCTGAATTGCATCCGGATTGACATTGTCCCCTATTTTCCCTGGAGACATCATAAAGCTTACCTCTTTGACGGAGGCAAGCCTCATTTGGATATTCACATTATCTTCCGCCATAGTAAGTTAATTAAGATATGTCATACTGAAATAACTGCTGCTCTGATTGTTATAAGTTCCATCATAAGACTCTGAAGGTGTCATGAAACCTCGTGCCGGAATAAATACATATTTTACTTCTGGCGCTTTTTTAACCTCAACCACGGGCTCGCCAAGCACGGATGCAATTTTGGCAAGCGTTGTAGTAGTAAATCCGTGAGAGCCGGTAAGCCATCTGGAAATCTCAGATTCACGCTTACCCATCAGCGCGGCAAACTCCCGCTGAGTCATCTTTTTCTTCTTGAGAAGATCGTAAATGCGGTTTGCAATATCAACGTTAAGGCTGACCTCCGCCATCACCTCAGGAGGGACATTAGCAGCACATTTATCAAATAAAGGGTTATTTTTCATGATAGAATGTTATATGGTGATAGTTTCAATTATTGCTTTAACTCTTTGGTAATCTTCGTAATCTGTGTGGGCTTTGCGTGTCTCGATAAAGATTTTATGCTCAATTGAACGAAGTCTATCTACTATATCCTTCAGGTCGGAATCATCTTCATATTTTCCAACCTTCTTTATCCCCCCGTTACCGATAACAAGTATTTTATCCGATATCCTGATGCAGTATAGCCGAAGCGTTCCAACGCCTCGGCTTCTCCTTTGCTCAACACATAATGGAACTGCTTTGATGTTCTTTCCTTCCAATCGGAAGAGATTCTCACGGGCGCCACAATCGTCGACCATCTTTTTAATGACGGCAATGATGGCGTCAAAGTCTTTCTTCAATTGAGGTTGCGAAAGAGAGTCATTGTTGGACATGAACTTTTCGAACTCCGTCTGCACCTGACCATCATACTTCGGTGAGTATATACTGATATTTCCACTTTCTATAACGAGTTCAAGCCTTCCCATACAATACGCTCCTTTAGGGCACAAAGATATGACAGCTTTTTGAAACCGCAAACAAAAACTTCACTTTTTTGTTAAGTTTTTGACATTATCTGCAAACGTCATGCTGGTAATGCAAAAAAAAATGGACGGCCCTTTGAAGGGACGTCCATTATTCTGGATTTAAGAGACCTGCGGGGTTACGCCTCTGCTTTCGCAGCGGGAACCACAGAGACAAACGATTTGTTCTCGCGGGTCTTGCGGAATGTCACTGTACCATCGACCAACGCATAAAGAGTATGGTCCCTTCCCATTCCGACATTTTCGCCGGGATTGTGAACAGTGCCTCTCTGACGGACAAGGATGTTGCCAGCCTTGGCAAGCTGACCGCCAAACAATTTAACGCCCAAGCGTTTGCTTTCCGATTCACGGCCGTTCTTGGAACTGCCGACACCTTTTTTGTGAGCCATAGTCTAAACGGTTTTAAGCGATTGATTCGATTTGAAGTTTAGTCAGATACTGACGGTGGCCGTTTTTCTTAGCCATGCCTTTGCGGCGGATCTTGTGGAAAACGATAACCTTGTCAGCCTTGCAATGCTCCATAACGGTAGCCTTGACAGATGCGCCATCGACGTAAGGAGCGCCAACCTTGACGGCACCCTCGTTGTCGACCAGAAGTACTTTGTCAAAATCTACGGAAGCATTCACCTCTGCAGCGAGGCGGTTTACATAAATCTGGCTTCCCTTCTCGACCTTGAACTGCTGTCCTGCAATATCAACGATTGCGTACATAAATTAATTTTTAAAAATTAATAGCCGTAAGCGGATATTTAACTAAATATCTCTTTGTCAAAAGCTTATCGACTGTCTATAACCCTTTTGGGGAGTGCAAAGGTACAATAATTATTTGAATTGCAAAATATTTATATATACATTTGTAACACTGTTGTTATTTATAAAGGCAAGCAATGATATCTTTTTTTGAGAGCCAGCACCCTGCCCAGGGAGAAAAGTTCATATCCCGAGAGCGGGTGGCGCGCCAGCTGGCCGACAATATCAAGGCGAAGAAATTCACCACGATCTATTCCGCGCCGGGCTACGGCAAGAAATCATTGATAGACAAGGCCCTGCGCCTGCTCAAAGAGGAGTCGTATCCGGTCGTGGCCGTCACTTTGGACCTGTTTAACATAAGTTGCGAGGGCGACCTTGTGGCCAAGTATATCGGCGGCATGAAAAAGCATATAGACGAGTACAACCGCAATGCGATGCTGCCGCTCAGCATAGATTTTGAAAACATCAGCACCAATCTGGCCATCAACCTGCCCCACGTGGCCGCGGGAGTCACCGGCGCGAGCTATGTGGTCTATTTCAAGGAGTTCCAGAACATCCTGAACATCAGCGGCGGCGAAAAGCTGCTCAAGCTGATGGAAAGCCAGATGGCAAAGCACAGCGACATAGCCTATATTGTCACAGGCGAGCAGGTCAACCGCATGAAGGAAATCTTCGAGGTGAAGAAATTCTTCGTGCATACCAACGAGAATATCCATCTGGAGCCGCTGGACAAGGCCTCCTGCCTCGGCTACATGCGCAACGGTTTCCTGATGGGCGGCAAGGCGCTGGAAGACGAGACCGGCGTGGCCATCTACAACACCGTGAAGGGCTACCCGCAGATACTCAACCGCCTCTGCGCGATCTGCGACCCCCTGGCGCTGGGCTATATCAACAAAAAGATACTCAAAAGCGCCGTGGACAGTTACTTCCAGGAGCAGGAAGCCTTCTGGCGCTACACTGTGAGCAACCTGACCGGCAACCAGATAAACTTTCTCCGGGCGGTGTGCGACGGTGCGCGCAAGTTCTCGTCTTCCGAGACGCTGAACAAGTATCACCTCAACAGCAGCGCCAATGTCTTCCGGCTCAAGGAGGCGCTCTCGAAGAAAGAGATAGTGACCTTCGACGCCGAAGACCGCGCAGAAATTATCGACCCCATGTTTGAGCTTTGGCTCAAAAAGCGTTACTTCGCCTGACGGATATGAAAAAACTCGTAGTATTGACCGGCGCCGGCGTGAGCGCCGAGAGCGGCATAAGCACTTTCCGCGACAGCAACGGCCTCTGGGAGAACTATAACGTAGAGGACGTAGCCACGATAGAGGGCTGGTGGCGCAACCGCGCCCTGGTGCTGGAGTTCTACAACCAGCGCCGCGGCGAACTGGCCACCAAGAAGCCCAATCAGGCCCACAAACTGATAGCCTCCCTGGAGAAAGACTACGACGTGACAGTAGTCACCCAGAACATAGACAACCTGCACGAGCAGGGCGGCAGCACCAAGGTCATACACCTGCACGGCGAGGCCACCAAGGTGCGCCCCGAAGACTGCGAGCAGGACTGCAAGACCATAGACGTGGGCTACAAGCCCGTGAATCTCGGCGACTGCGACAGCCGCGGGGTGCAGCTGCGGCCCAACATCGTCTGGTTCGGAGAGGCGGTGCCCAAGTTCGACACCGCCGCCCGCATAGCCTCACAGGCCGACATAATGCTCATCGTGGGCACTTCGCTGCAGGTATATCCCGCCGCCGGCCTGGTGCAGTACGCCAAGCCGGGCATCCCCATATATCTGATAGATCCCAAGCCATTAAACCTCCACCTGCCCGGCGTAGTCCAAATAACCGATGTCGCCACACGCGGGATGGAGCGTTTGCTCGAATTATTAAAAAACGCTTAAAATATGACGGAAAAGATTACTAAGCTGATGAACGACAGCGCCGTGGCGCGCTGGGGGGCACTTATCCTGATTGCCTCCATGATGTTTTTTGCCTACATGTTCGTGGACGTTATGTCCCCGCTCAAGAGTATGCTCGAGAGCCAGATAGGCTGGTCCAGCTCGGTGTTCGGCACCTACGCCGCCAGCGAGTACATCCTGAATGTGTGCGGCTTCCTGATTCTGGCCGGCATCATCCTGGACAAGATGGGCGTGCGCCACACCGGCCTGCTGTCGGCTTCCCTGATGGTGATCGGCGCCTGCATCAAGTTCGTGGGCATCACCGACTGGTTCCAGGGCACTGCCTTCTGCCAGTGGCTTGGCAGCTGGTGGACAGCTCTCCCGGGCAGCGCCAAGATGGCTTCGCTGGGCTTCATGATATTCGGCTGCGGCTGCGAGATGGCCGGCACAACCGTCTCCAAGGCCATAGCCAAGTGGTTCAAGGGCAAGGAGATGTCGCTGGCAATGGGCATCGAGATGGCCATCGCCCGCCTGGGCGTATTCGCCGTGATGTGGATTTCTCCGCTCATCTACAATAAGTTCGGCACTGTGGTGGCTCCGGTGGCATTCTGCACCGCCCTGCTGTTCATCGGCCTGATTTTCTTCTTCGTATTCACCATCATGGACCGCAAGTTCGACTCACAGCTGGTGGCCGCAGGCCTGATGGCCAGCGAGAAGAGTCCGGAAGACGAGTTCCACGTGAAGGACCTGGGCCAGATTTTCTCCAGCAAGATGTTCTGGATCGTCGCCCTGATGTGCGTGCTCTACTACAGCGCCATCTTCCCCTTCCAGCGCTACGCCCCCAACTATCTTGAGTCCACCCTCGGCATAGACGCCGGCACTGCAGCCCACCTGTTCAGCTTCTTCCCCATCCTGGCCATGATCCT
>CACXHG010000040.1 GCA_902767355.1 uncultured Bacteroidia bacterium | reverse complement strand
CCATCTCTGCCAAAGGCCTGGAAGAGAGCACCAAGATAGACTTCGGCTTCCGCAGCGTGCAGGTCAAGAACTCCCAGCTGCTGGTCAACGGCAAGCCCGTACTGATCAAGGGCACCAACCGGCACGAGCTCAGCGAGCATGGCGGCTACATCGTGTCCGAGGCGGAGATGATTCGAGACATCCGCATAATGAAAGAGTTGAATATCAATGCTGTGCGCACCAGCCACTATCCCAACGACCCGCTCTGGTACTCGCTCTGCGACCGCTATGGCCTCTATGTGGTGGACGAGGGTAACATCGAGTCGCACGGAATGGGCTACGAGGCGGCTACCCTGGCAAAGCGCCCCGACTACAAGGCGGCGCACCTGATCCGGGACCAGCGTATGGTCAAGCGCGACATCAACCACCCCTGTGTGATTGTCTGGAGCCTTGGCAACGAAGCCGGCAACGGCCCCAACTTCATGGCCTGCTACGACTGGATCAAGGCCTACGACCCTACGCGCCCCGTGCAGTACGAGCGTGCAGAGGAGGAGCGCAACACCGACATCGTGTGCCCAATGTATGCCAGCCCCGACTCCAGCGAAAAATATTGCCTCAAGAACCCGCCCCGCCCGCTCATCCAATGCGAATATGCACACGCCATGGGCAATTCAGTGGGCAATTTCAAGGAATACTGGGACCTGATACGCAAGTACCCCTGCTATCAGGGCGGCTTTATCTGGGACTTTGCCGACCAGGCTCTGGAGTGGCCGGCAGACAATCCTGCAGGCAGGAAATTCGTCTTTGGCGGCGATTTCAACGGCTACGACGCCTCCGACGGCTCGTTTAACTGCAACGGCATAGTGGCTGCCGACCGCAGCTGGCACCCCCACGCCTATGAGATTCGCTATCAACTGCAGGATATCCACACCGCAGCCGGCAATGCGCCTTTCACCCTCAATGTTACCAATGAGTTCTTTTTCAAGGATTTATCGGCTTATGCCATGCATTGGACAATCGTCTCCGGCGGCGAAGCCGTGCTGACCGGCACGGTAGAAAACGTGAGCGCCGGACCGGGAGAAACCACCAAGGTGACACTGCCGCTGACCCGCAGGCAGGCCAAGGAGATAATGGAGATAGAGCAGGACACCTATATCAATGTTTCCTGGAAGCTGAAAGAGAAAGACGCGCTGCTGCCGGCCGGCACAGAGGTAGCCTACGACCAGATTCTGCTCAAGGCAGGCACTTCCAGGCAGATAGATCGCCAGCACAGGGCGGCGTCCAAGGCGCTTTGCGAACAGACCCCTGACGGCTACCGGTTCTACGGCCGTCTGGCCTACGATGGCACCGCCTCCGAGCGCATTGCCCCGTGGAGTCTCACCATCAGCCCTGACTCCGGCTTTATTGTGGATTATGTCATTGGCGGACAATCGCTTATCGAGGAACCGCTGACGCCGGAATTTGCCCGCGCCCCGGTAGAGAACGACATGGGTGCGAAGCTTTGTGACGGGGAAGTGATGGGCATGTGGCGTTATCTGGAGCCCAAACTGGAGAGCTTGGACGTCGTGCAGCTTGCCGAAATATGGCGTGCCACTGCCGTCTATGCCCCGATACGCGGGGCTGCGCGCCTTAGCCTTACATACGACATTTACCCTGACGGCCGGGTGGAAATATCCGAAAAAATGGAAGATGCCGGGGGGTTGGACCAGTTGCCAGACCTGTTCCGCTACGGCATGAAACTGGCCATGCCCGGCAGATACTCCAACATAGACTTCTACGGCAACGGGCCGTGGGAGAACTATTGTGACCGTAAGTCTTCGACTCTGGTCGGTCGCTACCGCCAGAAGGTGTCCGAGCAGTACCACTACGGCTATGTCCGCACGCAGGAATCGGGCACGCACACCGGCATGCGCTATTTCAGGGTCCTGGACAATGCGGGTAACGGCCTGGAATTCACTTCTGTTTCAGAGTTTTCGGCATCGGCCCTGCTTTATAACATGCGGCAGTTGGACTGCATGGAGCACGGAACTCCCGTGCGCGAGAATCCCAGCAACGTACAGGCCGGCGCGGCGCGGCACTCGATGGATCTCTATGGCAAGTATGACGGCCTCACTTATGTCAACGTGGACCTGGCGCAGATGGGCGTGGGCGGCATAGACTCCTGGCAGAGCTGGCCACTGGAACAATACCGCCTGCACGCACAGCCCCGCGAGTTCAAGTTCACCCTTTCTCCTGTAATACAATAGGAAACTGTTTAAATATTTGAGCCATGATTTACGATTCACTTGAACACATCGAGACCTATAAAGGTATTTCAGAAGACATCTGCACCGGACTTGAATTCCTCTCTCAGGCCAAGGCCGACCTGGCCTGCGGGGTGCATCAGATCAGCCCCAGGGTCAAGGCGATAGTCTCCGAATATGAAACCAAGCGGCAGAACGAATATGGCTACGAAGCCCACCGGCGCTTCATAGACATACAGTTCCTGCTCAAGGGCGAGGAGAAAGTCTGCAGCCTCCCGCTGCCCAAACTGAAAGAGACCAAAGCCTACAGCGCAGATGCCGATGCGGCTTTCTACGCCGGCGACGCTCCCGCGCCCCAGGAAGTCCTGCTCGGCGACGGCTACTTTGCCATCTACTTTCCCCAGGACGGCCACATGCCGCAGCTTTGCGCCGCAGACCCCGTCCCCGTCAAAAAAGTCGTAGTCAAAATCGAAATCGCCTAGGAGTATCTTACCCCGATAACAATCGCCGTCGGGCGATAGCGCAGCGCGTGGGCAAAGGATGCCGCGTGAGCGGTCGGCGCCCTGCGCCGAAGGGGTTTTAGGTGAAGAGTCCAGTGAGGATAATAATCGCCGTCGGGCGATAGCGCAGCGCGTGCGGGCAGGCCTGAAGAATAGCCAGCGCGGAGCGAGGGGGTTTCAGGGGGCCTGGCCCCCTGTCTAATAGGTACTCCCGTGGGGAATCCCAATACAAAAGTGAGAACAACCAATTTGCAGAGGTAAGCGGCTGATATATAGCAAGCTGCAAGGGTAAAATCTTGTACAAAATTGCAAGGTGGTGGTGCAAAATTGCAAATCGGTGGTGCAAATGTGGTGCAAAATGCTTATATTTGCAGTGCGATTTACAACAATACACCTATGGAGCGTATCATTATTTTTTCCAGAACAACAAGGGCGGCCAGCGAGTCAATGCGTGTCCGTTTCCGTCTGCGCGATGGCCGCGAGGTAGACCTCTACCACAAGAGCGGCATAACCACCACCCCGGCGGTGCTGGCCAAGTTCAACCCAGATGGCACACGTAAACCCAAAGTTACAAATGTAGACCCCGATCTGGTGGATGAGATGGCCACCGAGATAGCCGCAATGCGCCAGGCTTATCGAAAAATGCTCGCTGATGGTCTGCCGGTATCCGGCAAGGGCAGCGCAGAGGTTTTCGAGGCTTTGGTAAACCGGCAGCTCCACCCCGGCGAGGGTGACGGTATCAAGGGCAAAGAGTCGCTGCTGCAGCGCCTTCGCAGATACATTGATGAGGCGCAGCGCGATGGGCTCTTTGGCACCAGGCGCAGCAAGGGCTACAACTCGCTATTTGGCAAAATGGAGCGCTTTCTCACTATCAATGGCCGCCGCGAGATGATCCCGGCGCGGTTCGATGATGAGATGCTGATGGGCTTTCGGCAGTTTGTCTTTGATGAGTACCTCTACACCTCCAAATGGCCGGGGCTCTATACCGGCATTTCGGAAAGGAACACCCCCACCAGGCAGCTCACCTCTAACACGGTGGCAATGTATATGAAGGCACTGCAGGCTTTCTTCACCGACCTTGAAAATAAGGAGGAGGTGGCCAGGTCACCTTTTCGGAGGCTTGGCAAGCAGAGGAGGCACGAGACTATAAGAGAGCGCTACAGTGACCCGGTGTACCTCTACAAAGATGAGTTTTTGAAGGTGCTGGCCACTGATGTACCGGCCAGCCTGCAGCCCACAAAGGATGCCTTTCTGGTGCAGTGCGCCTTTGGCTTTCGTATTAGTGATTTCCAGGCGCTCACGATGGATAACTTGGCGGTGTCAAAAGACGGTATCCCATATATCCACTACTGGCCGATCAAGACCAGGAACACCCAGCCGGATCGCCGCGAGGTAGAGACCCCGGCGCTGCGGTTCGCCTTTGATATACTGGTGGGCTGCCGGTGTTCGTTTCCTTTGCTCACCTATGTATCCGGCAAGAGCGGCTACAATGCCAAGATTAAAGAGCTGCTGAAATACTGCGGCATTGACCGGCGCGTTACCATTTCCAGCGCCGATGCCAAGCAGAACGAATACAAGCTACTTTGGGAGGTGGCCAGCTCCAAGATATGCCGCAAGACCCATATTGATATGCTGAACAAGGTGCAAATTGATATGTATGCCGCCGGCCTCCACCGCCAGGGCAGCGCGGCTGTGAACCGCTACACCAAAATCGAGCTGCAAGACCGTTTTGCGCTCCTCTGCGCCGCCTTTGGCCAAGAGCCTTACAAGGTCAACCAGAGCCTTAAAGTGATAGAGTGATATGGCAGCTACTACAACCAAAAAGAAAGGCCAGGGCGCGGCTGCAATGCCTTCTGCCGGCGCGAGGCCGGTGGTGGTCAACGGCTCTGGCAATGTGATACTGGTGGGCAGCAATAACAATGAGGTCAACAACTCCCAGGTAATCCAGGCACTATTGCTGGAGGTGTCAGAGCAACGCAAGATGACTGAAAAGGCGCTGGCACAAATCGACCACCTTTTGAGCCTACTGGCAAGGCTTGCTGCCAGGTCAACAAACCGCGATTTAATTGAGCAATATGGAGCAGACAGTAAGAACCCCCAGCGCCAGTGAGCAGCGCATTTTGAGCGGCCTATGGAGCATAACCGACCCCGGCAAGACCCCTGCCGCCAGCCGGGAGGCGGTTGCTGCAGTAGTGGACTACTGCAACGGCAGGGCTGGCGATCCTCCGGCGCAGCGCCAGCGCGATGCCTATGGCGATCTTTGCGATGAGGTCTTGCTGCTGATCACCAGCAACGCGGCGCTTGAACCGCTCCGGGCGCTATGCAAGCCGGATGCACCCAGGATGGATGCGAGGATGCACCGATGGCTGGAGGATGCAGTGGCAGCCACCAAGAGGGCGCGAGAGTATGCTCTTTCGGTCGCTCCCCCGGTGGGGCGGTTCATTGATGGATGGGGCTTTGATGAGTGCGATTTTTGGAGCGCACGAGCCGGCAGCCTGGATGGTTTTTGCGACCTGGTGCAAGAGTGTTTGATCTACTGCGAAAACCAGATGCCAGCGACCTCAACCCTGGATGATGCAGAGACCCCGGCAGAGCCGCAGAAAGGCGGCAAATTTCACCGACCGGCGGCTGATATAATGAAGTGTATCACCGAGGCGCTGGCCGCCAAAATAGAGGCTTTGATGAAGGCGCAGAACATAACCGACCCGGCCGGGATTGCGGCCATATATCTGGCAGCTGCCAGGTGCGAAGATGGGCGCGGCCTGGAGGATGGCGGCCTGGTGTATGGCTTTGTAAGGCGGTTCGCTCCAGATGCAGATGCGGCAGCGGTGTCAAAGGCGGTGAACCGGGAAAAGAAGTCGGTGGCAAACGATGCCAGCCGCCAATATAAGGTGGCGCAGCGGATTGATGCCTACCTGGAGCAACTGCAAGAGCATTGATAAAGGGCGCAGCGCAAGAAGTTTTGGGCGGTAAAGTAGTTATTTCACTTTACCGCCTTTTTTCGCATTTGACCAGGGTGGTAAAAGGTTGCACCTTCGCGGTGGCTTGTTACGAGCTGCGAGCATACCGGGGCGCACTGCCAGCGTATCCAGTACGCACTGCCAGCGAGGGCTAGCCCCCTGGTGGGAGTACGGCGATGGCAGGCCGGGACTCCTCCCACCGGCAAGCACAATGGATAATGTTTTGACCCCGGCGGTGGGTGATCCGTCACAAGTTTATATGTTAAGGGCTGCCGATCTGGAATCGGTGGTGCGCAAGATTATGAGCGAGGAGGCGGCGCGGCGAGAGGCCGAGCGCAGCTCGCTGATGATCACTGCCAGCGAGGTCTGCAAGCGCCTTAAAATCGACCCTTCGACCCTTTGGAGGTGGTGCAAGTGTGGCCGCCTTAAGAGTGTGAGAGTAGGCCGCGAGCGGCTTTTCAAAGAGACCGATATTGACCTTATACTGGATGGAGGGCGGCGGCTATGAGTGAGCAGCAGCAACCAGTACCAAGCACCTACCCAGAACCCAGGGTGCGTGTCTATGGTGATCTTGTGGAAAAGGTCGAAAAACTGCGAGCAGATAAGCGGTTGAGGTTCTACGATGTAGTTTTTGCTTATGCCTTTGGCGAGGGCAGCAAGCCGGTCTTTGATGACCCGGAGCTGGCCGAGTTATGGCAGCAAACCGATGTGAGACCCTACACCCCAGGCAGGCGCGGATATATCAAACTATCTCAAAGAGGAGGCCGCGATGGAAAAGAACAAAAATAACAGTGTGGAGTCCTTTGTGGCCTATCGCAGCTTTGAAAAAAGAAACCTCCCGGATGATGAGCGCTTGGCGCTTTACGATGCGGTCTTTGCTTATGGCTTGCGCCGCGAGTCACCCACCTTTAACGATGTACACCTGGAGGCCATTTGGGAGCTTATAGCACCCCAGATGGATGCAAACTACCACAAGCGCCTCAATGGTAAGGCCGGCGGCGCTCCAAAGGGTAACCAGAACGCGAGAAAACAACCCAAAAACAACCAAAAACAAGCCAATGTAAATGTAAATGTAAATGTAAATGAAAATGTAAATGAAAATGAGGAGTTAAAGCCTGCAGATGGCACTGCCACTGCAGAGACCTCAACCAGATCAAAATTTATTAAACCTTCTTTGCAGCAAGTTCGGGACTACTGCGCCAGCCAGCGCCTCACGGTAGATGCAGCCACCTTCTTTGATCACTATGAGAGTGTAGGATGGAGGGTTGGAAATGCACCGATGAAAGACTGGAAGGCTGCAGCCCGGAATTGGTCTCGCAGAGAGCAAACCCCAAAGAACAATGTTAAAAGGATTGAACCCCACCACAATCTTGAAGGCGGCAAGGCAGATGCCTTTGAATCAATCGAGGCAACGGTTTAGCCTGCCATTTCCAGTAGATCAAATCAAAGAGCAGCTCGCGGCGGCTTATGCTGCCGGGGTCGCAGCTCGCGGCGGCGAGTGCGCTATGGATGTGAACACCGCCGCCAGGATCAATAAGGTGGCCATTTGGCTCACCTCCACCAGCGCCAAGCCTATGCTGATGCTATGCGGCAATGTAGGCACCGGCAAGACCGAGATGGCCAGGGCGATCCAGACTGTTATTAGCTCAATGATAGAGGCGGCGCTTAAGCAAGAGCGCGAGCTTGGCTCGCTGGCCACCTCCAACCAGATGGATCAAGAGCAGGCGCGAGTCTTTAACCATATTATCCGGCTACCGAGGCCGGCGCTGGTAGGAGCGCAGCAGATCGCAGAGATGGCCAAGCAAGAAGATGAAGGCTATATGAAGGCCAGGCGGCGGTCATTTCTTATTGTTGATGATCTGGGAGCCGAGCCGGTTGTTGTCAAGGTCTTTGGGTCGGATGTGTACCCACTTATAGAATTGATCACCTACCGTTATGATGAGATGCTGCCGACAGTCTACACCACCAACCTCACCCCGGATGGGGTGCGTAGTTACTACGGCGAGAGGGTTGCAGACCGTCTCAAAGAGGCTTGTGCGCTGATCCCTTACCCAGGCGCCTCCTACCGAAAATGATCGCTATGGTGGAATTTACACTGGAGGAGTGGCCGATGCTGGATTTTGAGCTGGCAGAGTGGCCACTGGCAAACCTGGAGCCGGCAGAGGCGCAGATGGCTTGCTTTGAGCTATAAATCGCGGTTGCAGCCGCATTTCAACCGTAAATGACGGTTCTGCGACGGTTATGCGGCGGTTATGCGGCGGCGGTTTCGAAAAAATGTTTACATTTGTGCCACTGGTTGCTCCAACTATCCAGTAAATCGCAGCCGCCGGGGTTCGCTTTATGGTGTCCCCGGCGGTCTTGCGTACCGATGTGACCCTTATAGGGTAACGGTATGGTATGCTATTTATTTGATATATTGGCTTTTACGGCGTTGAGGTCGCTAGTTTTGTCAACGGTTTGACAACCTATTTGCAATAAAGTGCAAAGCAACCTCAACAAGACCCCAAAAGTATCATATATAGTAGGCCAGTGGTGCATCCGTGGTGCAAAAATCCACAATAAAAAATGCAAGTAACTGATATATAGCCACTTGCAATTTTCTTTTGTACTCCCGTGGGGAATCGAACCCCAACCTAAAGAACCGGAATCTTCAATTCTATCCATTAAACTACGGGAGCGTAGGGTACGGACTGCAAAAGTACAATAAATTCTTATCTTTGCGCAAGCAAAAACAAAACATTCGCGATGAAAGCATACGTATTCCCAGGTCAAGGCGCGCAGTTTCCCGGAATGGGCAAGGAACTCTATTCTTCCAATCCCAGGGCCAAGTCGCTCTTTGAACGGGCTAATGAGATACTCGGATTCAAGATTACCAAGATTATGTTCGGCGGCAGCGCAGAGGACCTGCGCCAGACCAAGGTGACTCAGCCCGCCGTATTCCTGCATTCCGTGATTACGGCGACCTGCATGGACAACTTCGAGCCTGAGATGACCGCCGGTCACTCTCTGGGCGAGTTTTCTGCCCTGGTGGCTGCGGGCGCCCTTAAGTTCGAGGATGCCCTGCGCCTGGTGTCTATCCGTGCCATGGCGATGCAACAGGCCTGCGAGGCCAATCCCGGCACTATGGCTGCTGTTATCGGTCTGGACAATAAGACGATAGAGGACGTGTGCGCCCAGACAGAGGGCATAGTGGTGCCCGCCAATTACAACTGCCCTGGCCAGCTGGTCATTTCCGGTGAGAACGCCGCCATAGACCGCGCTTGCGAAGCCCTCAAGGCGGCCGGAGCCAAGCGCGCCCTCAAGCTGGCCGTGGGCGGGGCCTTCCACTCTCCGCTGATGGAGCCGGCTGCGGCAAAACTTGCCGAGGCCATCGGCCGCACTTATTTCCACGAGCCGTTCTGCCCCGTGTATCAGAATGTGGATGCGCAGCCGACCATGGATCCCGAGAAAATCCGCGAGAATCTGCTCAGGCAGCTCACCAGCCCAGTCCGCTGGGCGCAGATTGTAGAGAACATGCTCGCCGACGGCGCCACTTCATTTACCGAGGTCGGCCCCGGAACCGTCCTGGCCGGGCTTATAAAAAAGACAGCGCCCGAAGGCGCTGCCGAGATTGAGTCCGTGGGTTAGACCCGCGGATTTATTTTATCAGCTCGTGGTAGAGCTCCGTTGCCTGCTCCATGCTGTAGGGATCAACCTTGTGGGTGGCGAAGTACTCTTTGACTATTGCTGATTTCTTCTTGTACATCTTGGTCAGCTGCTTCTCGTTCAGGTAAGCCACCTTTTTGCCGTTGATGAACACCGGCCGCCTCTCGAAGGAGTAACGCATGTCGGTGTTGCCTTCCAGGGAAGTCATGCCCAGCGAAGAGATGTTGGTGGTCGAGGAGAGCTCGGACTTGGTGCCGTAGATGTCCTTCTTGCCGGCATTCTCGCTCTTGAGAACCTCCATCAGGCCGAGGATGGTCTCGTTATACTCTACGACCTGATAGTATATGTCTTTGATTTTAAGATACATGTGCTTGCCGGTATTGACCTTGACTACATTGTCTTCATAGAGCAGGGGGATGGTGTCGTTGCCGTTTATCATCACCACGCACTGGTGCAGGTTGTTGATGTTGATGATGCCCTGTGAAGGATGGAGGGTGACGGGCACGCCGGCTTCGTCGTAGATTGCGGCATCCTGGTCAAACACGACAGTTCCCTTGGAGAACTCGTCCAGTTTGTAAAGGTGCTCCTTCATGAAAGCGATGTTTTTCTCTGGGTCCATGCCTGCAGATTCTACCTGCGCAAAAGCGGTGGCAGAAACGGCCAGGGCGGCGATAGCAAAAATAATCTTTTTCATTTCGATAAGAATTTTCTCAAAGGTAGTAACTTTTGCACTTTACTTTTCATAAAATATGCCAAAAAATTTCTATTTTTGCTAGCGAAATTGGGTTATAAGGTCCCTTTGGATTCCAAACCGCTAATTATTCAATACAAACACATACTAAATGGCAAAAAAATTTATTACGTGTGACGGTAACTATGCGGCAGCGCACGCAGCTTATCTCTTTAGCGAAAACGCTGCTATTTACCCTATCACACCGTCTTCTACAATGGCCGAGCTGTTCGATGAGTGGGTGGCTTACGGCAAGAAAAATATGTTCGGCAATGTCCCCTCAGTGACAGAGATGCAGAGTGAGGCGGGTGCCGCCGGCGCCGTGCACGGTTCGTTGCAGGCAGGTGCGCTCACAAGCACCTTTACGGCATCGCAGGGTCTGCTGCTGATGATTCCCAATATGTACAAGATCGCCGGCGAACTGCTGCCCGGCGTTTTCCACGTTTCGGCCCGCGCCCTGGCTTCGCACGCCCTCTCCATCTTCGGAGACCACCAGGATGTGATGGCAGCCCGTGCCACCGGCTTCAACTTCTTGGTGTCCAACAACCCGCAGGAAGCTATGGACCTGGGTGCCGTTGCGCACCTGGCGGCCATCAAGAGCAGTTTGCCGTTCGTGCACTTCTTTGACGGCTTCCGCACTTCGCACGAAATCCAGAAAATAGAACTTCTGGACGGCGAGGACCTGCGCCCGCTGGTGAGCGACAAGGCGCTGGAGCGTTTCCGCGCACGCGCGCTCAACCCCGTCAAGCCCGTTACCCGCGGTACGGCGCAGAACCCTGACGTATATTTCCAGGCCCGCGAAGCCGTGAACCAGTATTACGACGCCGTTCCCGACATCGTGGCCCGCTACATGGGCGAGATTGCCGAGATCACCGGCCGCCACTACCTGCCGTTCGACTACTACGGCGATCCCGAGGCTGAGAATATCATCGTGGCCATGGGTTCGGTTTGCGACACCATCAAGGAGACCATCGACTATCTGGCTCAGAAAGAAGGCCGCAAGCTGGGCGTTATCAGCGTGCACCTCTACCGCCCGTTCTCGCTCAAATACTTCAAGAGGGCCCTCCCGAAGAGCGCCAAGCGCATCGCCGTGCTGGACCGCACCAAAGAGAGCGGCGCCATGGGCGAGCCTCTCTACCACGACGTGCGCAATGCCCTCTACGGCAGCCGCGGCATACAGATCTTCGGCGGCCGCTACGGCCTCAGCAGCAAGGATACCACTCCGGCGCAGATCATCGCCGTGTTCGACAACCTTGCCCTCAAGGAGCCCAAGGCAGATTTCACCATCGGCATCGTCGATGACGTCACCTACAAGTCCCTGCCCGTCAAGGGTGAGGTTTCCCTCAGCAAGAAGGGTACCTACGAGTGCCGCTTCTTCGGCCTCGGCAGCGACGGCACCGTGGGCGCCAACAAGAACACCATCAAGATTATCGGCGACCACACCGACAAATACGCACAGGCATATTTCGACTACGACAGCAAGAAGTCCGGCGGCTACACCTGCTCGCACCTGCGCTTCGGCGACCAGCCCATACGCGCCCCGTATCTGGTGCGCACTCCCGACTTCGTGGCCTGCCACGTGCCCTCGTATCTGAATAAATACGACGTGCTCAAAGGCATCAAGAAGGGCGGCACATTCCTGCTCAACAGCATGTGGGATGTGGAAGAGACCCTGGAGCGCGTGCCCGATTTCGTGAAGAAAGAAATCGCCAGCAAGGACGTCAAGTTCTACATCATCAACGCCACCAAGATCGCCGCAGAGATAGGCTTGGGCAACCGCACCAACACCATCCTGCAGTCGGCATTCTTCAAGATCACCGGCATCATCCCCTACGAAGATGCAGTGACCTACATGAAGAAGGCGATAGACAAGTCCTACGGCAAGAAAGGCGCCGATATCGTGGCCATGAACTACGCTGCAGTGGATCGCGGCGGCGAGTATGTGCAGGTTGAGGTTCCCGAGTCGTGGAAGAAGGCCTCCGGCCGTTTCGTCCACCCCGGTTTCAACCGCATGGCTCCCGAGTGGATACGCAATGTGGCCGACATCGTCAACGCCCAGGAAGGCGACACCCTGCCGGTGAGCACCTTTGCAGACCCCGACTTTGTGGATGGTACCATCCCTGCCGGAACCGCTGCCTATGAGAAGCGCGGCGTGGCTGTCACAGTGCCCGAGTGGAATCCCGAGAACTGCATCCAGTGCAACCAGTGCGCCTATGTCTGCCCTCACGCTGCCATCCGTCCGTTCCTGATGACCGCAGAAGAGGCTGCGAAAGCTCCCGAGAGCATCAAGAAGGCTCAGGGCAAGGCCCAGCTCAAAGACTATATCTTCACCATGCAGCTCTCTCCCGCCGACTGTACGGGTTGCGGCAACTGCGCCGACGTCTGCCCCGGCTTCAAGGGCGCCAAGGCTCTGGCCATGGTTCCGGCAGAGGGTCAGATGGCAGAGCAGGCCAACTTCAATTATCTGCACGGCAAGGTGGGCTACAAAGACAATATCCTTCCCAAGGAGCAGAGCGTCAAGAACCTGGAGTTCGCCCAGCCGCTGTTCGAGTTCAGCGGTGCGTGCGCAGGTTGCGGCGAGACCCCTTACCTGAAGACTATCACCCAGCTCTTCGGCGAGAGCATTATGATGGCCAACGCCACCGGCTGCTCCTCCATCTACGGCGCTTCGTTCCCCTCATCGCCCTATTGCACCAACGCCAAAGGCTACGGCCCGGCCTGGGACAACTCCCTGTTCGAGGACTGCGCCGAGTTTGGCCTGGGTATGCGCCTGGGCAGCGAGAAGGTGCGCGACAACATTGCCGGGCTGATGGGCAAGGCCCTCGAGTGCGACAAGTGCTCCGACGAGATCAAGGCCCTCTTCAGCCAGTGGCTTGCCAACCGCGGTGACCGCAAGATTACCCTCGATATCTACGAGAAACTCCTGCCTCTGCTGCCTGAGAGCAAGTGCTCTTCATGCAAGGAGATCGCCGGCCTCGTCAGGTTTATCCCGGCGCGCAGCCAGTGGATAGTCGGCGGCGACGGTTGGGGCTACGACATCGGGTACGGCGGTCTGGACCACGTGCTGGCCAGCGGCAACAACGTGAACGTGCTGGTTATCGACACCGAGGTTTACTCCAACACCGGCGGCCAGTCCTCCAAGTCGACCCCTGCGGGTGCTGTGGCCAAGTTTGCCACCAGCGGCAAGAAGGTCCGCAAGAAAGACCTCGGCATGATGGCCATGAGCTACGGCTATGTATATGTGGCCCAGGTGGCCATGGGTGCATCCCAGTCGCAGCTGCTCAAGGCTCTCAAAGAGGCTGAGGCCTACGACGGCCCGTCCCTGATAATCGCCTACGCGCCTTGCATCAACCACGGCCTCAAGATCGGTATGGGTCACTCCCAGCTGGAAGAGCAGAAGGCAGTCGAGTGCGGCTACTGGCAGCTTTACCGCTACAACCCCGAGCTCGAAGACAAGGGCGAGAATCCTTTCACCCTCGACAGCAAGGAGCCCGACTGGAGCAAGTTCCAGGACTTCCTCAAGGGCGAGGTGCGCTACGCATCGCTGCTCAAGACCTTCCCCGAAGAGGCTGCTGACCTGTTCGGCAAGACAGAGCAGTTTGCCAAGGCCCGCCTGGCATCTTACAAGCGTATGGCAGGCAAAGAATAAGCCCAAAGCCATATGAAAGAAGAAAAGCGTCATCCGGAATTCCGGGTGACGCTTTTCTAATGTTTAACCAAAAAAATACTATGAAAAAATCATCTTCGATTCGAATAAATACAAAGCTTGTGCCAAAGATGATTTTGAATTAGTATTATTTGACCTCTTTGAGAGAAATAATTTTAATGGGATAGTAGGGGAGGCCGCGGGCATTTGTCTCTACGCCGGCAATATTGTCCACCACCCGCAGGCCGTCTATGACCTCGCCGAACACGGTGTATTCTCCGTCCAGGTGCGCGCAGCCTTTTTCGTCCTGCACAATGTAGAACTGCGAGCCGCTGGAGGCCTTGGTGGGGTTCACGCTGTCGCCTTTGCGGGCTGCGGCCAGGGCGCCCTTTTTGTGATGCAGGCTGGGCACGATTTCGGCCGGAATGGTATAGTTAGGGCCGCCGCTGCCGTACATCTCGACCTTGGTGGTGTCGCGGGTGAGCGGGTCGCCGGCCTGAATCATGAAGCCCTTGATCACCCTGTGGAACAACAGCCCGTTGTAATAGCCCTTGCGGGCAAGCTTGACAAAGTTGTCGCGGTGCTGGGGCGTCTCCTTGTAGAGCTTGATGCGCATGGAGCCCATGCTGGTCACCATCTCCAGGACGGGTTCCTCTGCAATGGGTTCATCCTTTACTTCGGGGGCTTTGGTGGCGGTGTCGGCAGGTTCGGGCTTGGGGGCCGGCGTCACAGCGGCGGCACTGTCGCCTTCGGCGGCCTTGTCCGCAGCCTTTTTCTCGCCGGAGCGGCCATGACAGCCGCTTAACATAATGCTCATAATCAGAAATGATGTTAGTAAAATCTTTTTCATATTATTCCAATTGACGTTTCTTGATGAAGGTAAAGGCGTCGCAGAACGTCTTTGTGCGCGATGTAGCTGCCAAATATATGCCAGCCACAAACACAATCTTAACTAGCAGCCGCAGCCAGTCGCCCGGAATACCGGCAAAGGCAAAGTGCGCTGCCACAACCAACAGCAAAGCTATGGCAAAAAACGGCACGGTGTCCTTCAGAAGGTCAATAAAACTCACGCCAATAATATCGCGCGCAAGCAGCCACCATACAATCACGGCCAGATAGTTCACTGCGGTGACCGAGGCCGCCATGGTCACCAGGCCGTGGCGGTAAGTGAAAAAGGCGGTGGCAATCTGCATGGCCGCATTTATCAGTGTGAAGGCCAGATAGCGGTCGCTGCGGCCCGCCGCCATGGCCGCCTGGTTGAACAGCGTCTGGACCAGCGTCGCCATATAATACATGCAGTATAGGCGCAGGATGGGTATTGCCGGCAAGAACTTGGTGTTTATTATGCCGAAAAATTCCGGTGCGACGAGCCCCAGGCCCAGCATCGCCGGAAAGGCGGCAAAAGCCACAAAGCGAGTCAGCTTGCGGAAGATGGCCCCGCGGCGGACAGTATCGCTTTGGGCGGAGGCCATTACCGGCTGCCCTACGCTGGTGGTCATACCTGTGAACACCTGGCTGGCCATTGAGGCCCACTTGCTGCCCTGGGT